>JBAUJK010000150.1:0-14828 GCA_049683695.1 Burkholderiaceae bacterium | reverse complement strand
CCTTACGCCAAAAGGAAAGCGCGCGTTCGATATATACAATTGCGTGGAAGATGGGATAAAAAATTCTCCCAATGTCAACATAACTGACTTAATCGCAATGCAAGCTTCAAAGCACAACGTTTCCTATGAGACGGCTCGAGCGGTCTACTACGAAACAAAGAAATGGGTTACGGAAAAAACCGGAATCCCCGCCAAGTTTCTAATTAACATGCCCGATTTTTAGAATAAAAATCAGGGGCTGTTTTCAGAATAAAATCAGCCCCTGATATTCATAAAGATTTAACGCGTCCGTTTTTTTAGAATCCGCTCCGTCGCTTCGGTAATTCCACTGAAGCCTTTTTTTGACGGAGTGGACGCACATGAACAAACCTGCCTTTTCGATCCCGCAATTCTGCGACGATCACAATCTTTCCCGCGCATTTCTCTACAAACTCATTAAGGACGGTCAAGGGCCGCGCCTGATGAAAATCGGGCGTCGTACCTTAATCTCTGCTGAGGCCGCTGCTGACTGGCGCGCCAAGATGGAACAGGCCACCGATCAAACTTCCGTCGAGGTTTGATTGTGAGCATTGAAGCCATACTCAACCGCTGCGAGGGCGTGCGCAAGACCGGCGAAGGCCGCTGGATTGCCCGCTGTCCGTCCCGGCCTGACAAGCACCCCTCCCTATCAATTCGCCTGCTGGACGATGGTCGCATTCTGTTGCACGACTTCGGCGGCGATCCCGTTTCCGACATCCTGCACGCGCTCGGCATGAATTACGGCGACCTGTTTCCGACCGCTGCCCATTCCCACTTGCCCCCCGTTAAGCGCCCCTTCATCGCCAGCGACGTGCTGCGCTGTCTGGCGCTTGACGCACTGATTGTTCTTCAGTGCTCAAACGCCATGCGGCGCGGCGAGAAATTGTCTGACGCCGATCATGCCAGCCTGCTGGCTGCCGTGACGCACTTCCAATCAGCGGAAAGGATTTGCAATGCGTGATGAACAATCAATTTTGGCGGGTGCGGCACAACTCGATGCGATGTTTTCGGCATCAATGAAACCGCCATCGTCGGCGCGCACAGTCAATCTCCGCTGCGGCGCTGGTATCAAGCCGCAGCCGATCACCTGGCTATGGAATGGCTGGTTGCCTGCAGGGAAGCTCACTATTCTTGCCGGCGCTGCCGGTACCGGCAAGACAACGCTTGCGTTAGGGCTGGCGGCGGCACTGACTTCGGGCGGAAGGTGGCCGGACGGAAAACATTGCCTGGCGCACGGTAACGTCTTGATCTGGTCAAGTGAAGATAATCCCGACGATACGCTGGTGCCGCGCTTGATCGCGTCGGGCGCGGACATGGGGCGCTGTCACTTCATCGATGGCATCACCCAAGACGGCGAACACATGCCGTTCGATCCGGCGCAAGACATTCACGAGCTACACAAGGCGGTAGAGAAAATCGGCGGCGTATCACTCTTGATTGTCGATCCGATCGTAAGCGCCGTTTCTGGCGACATGCACCGCGCCAACGACGTGCGGCGCAGTCTGCAAGCCGTAGTGGATTTTGCCGATGTTCACGGCTGCGCAGTGATCGGCATCACGCACTTTGCCAAAGGCGGCGCAGGCAAGGCACCGCAAGACCGCGTAATCGGCTCGCAGGCGTTTGGCGCACTGGCGCGCATGGTGTTGGTCGCGGCCAAGGAAGAAGATGGTTCACGGCGCGTTCTGGCGCGTGCCAAGTCCAATATCGCTCCCGATGACGGCGGGGTGGCGTATGCCCTGAATCTGGCGACCATTGACGGCGGCATTGAAACGACCTACGTCACCTGGGAAGGAACGATTGAGGGCACGGCGCGGGAAATCCTGGGCGAAGTCGAACACGATGAAAGCGATGATGGCGGCGAAAAAGCCGATGCCGAATCCTTCCTGCAAGACCTGCTGGCCGATGGGCCGCTGCCGACCAAGCAAATCAAGTCCGATGCCGACGGAGCCGGGTATTCCTGGGCCACCATCAGGCGGGCGCAAAAATCGCTCGGAATCGAAGCCAAAAAAGGCAGTATGTCCGAGGGCTGGAAATGGTGCTTGCCAAGTGCAATTTCCCGAAGGTGCTCAAAAGATGCCGAAGATGCTCACATAAATAACATGAGCACCTTCGGGAAAAATGAGCATCTTCGGGAAACTGTGGCGGCATCTTCGGCCAACGATTCATCGGCGGAGGTGGAATTTTGAATCCGCAAATCCTGCTGGATGAATGCCGGGCCGCTGGCGTAGCGGTTCGGCTGGACGGCGGCAAGATCAAATTGCGCGGGCCAAATGCCGCTGTTGCGGCTGCCGCCGAACGCCTGCGACCGCACAAGCAAAAAATCATTCGCTATCTGCTGGAGCAATTCCGCTTCGACCTGGTTGAGGACGAGCCGAATCCGGCGGAACTGCATCGCGTCAACAACATGGCGTGGGAATTCATGCAAGCCGATGGCATGAGTTTTTCGGAGGCGATCAAGGCGGCGGCGAAAATTGTCGCGGCGTGCGATGCCGCCGACTGTGAAGCGGCATATGAGGACGTGCAACAGCTTTGGGAGCGAATGAAGCAATCCACGACTGACCACTGAAGTAAATGGAAGTTTTATGTTTTGAATCGTCTTGAACAGGCTTTTTTGCGGCTGTATAAGGGGCCATTTCCACCCCTTGCAAGGACGAATAATGCTCCACTCCATCCGCGAACAACGCGCTGCGGCCGTTGCCGAAATGCGCGCCCTGGTCACTGCCGCCGAAGCCGCCAAGCGCAGCCTCACCGCCGACGAATCGGCCAAGTTTGACGAACTCAAAACGCGAGTCACCGGCCTGGAAGCCCAAGAGCAGCGGGCGCAATTTCTCGCCGAAGCCGAGCGGCGTCAAGCGGGCGAGCGCGTCACCGACCAATCGCTGGCGAACCTGGAATCGCGCATTACCCTGGTGGACGCGATCAATGCTCAGGTTGAACAACGGGCCTTGACCGGCGCGCTGGCCGAATACAACGCCGAACACCTGCGGCGCACCGGCAGCAAGCCGCAAGGCGTGGCCGTGCCAATGAGTATCTTTGCCGAAACCCGCGCCGCGCAAACCACCACCACCGCCGCCGGCATCGTGCCCGAGGACTTCCGCCCGGATCAGTTCGTCGGCATTTTGCGTGACAGCCTGGTGGTCAAATCGCTGGGCGCTCGCGTGCTGCCGAACCTGCGCGGCGACACCGTGATTCCGCGCCAGAAAACCACTTCGACCGCCTACTGGCTGGCCGAAGGCGATGCGCTGACCGATAGCGGTCTGAGCTTCGACAACATCACGCTCAAGCCGCGCCACGTCGGCGCCTTGACCGAACTTAGCCGGCAGCTCTTGCAACAGGCAAATCCTGCGATTGAACAGCTCGTGCGCGATGACTTCACCGCCGTCGTATCGGCGGCGATCGACAAGGCCCTGTTGCATGGCGATGGCGTCAAGCAGCCGAAAGGCTTGGTCGGCACCGCCGGCACCACGACCGGCAGCCTGGCGACGCTAAATTGGGAATCGGTGCTGAAGGTGCTGGAAAAGCTGGCGCTGCTGAACATCACGCCGAACGCCTGGGTCACGCATCCCGAAGTCGCCACCATCCTGCGCCACACGCTGAAGGATTCGGTAGCGGGCGCGTCGTACCTGATGGAAGGCGGCAACCTGGCCGGCCTGCCGGTCGCAGTCACCAAGCAACTGGACAAGAAAGCCGGCACACCGGCCAAGGGCCGCATGATCGTCGGCAATTTCTCCGAGATGGTTATCGGCACCTGGGATTCGCTGCAAGTCTTGGCCAATCCGTTCGGCGCAGCGTACGAACGCGGCGGCGTCCAAGTGCGGATTCTGACCACGATGGACATGATCCCGCGCCGCCCGGAAGCGTTCGCGGTGATCGACGACATCGGCCTGTAAGGGAGAGTTGCGAATGTTGGAAATCCGCGCTAACGGCACCCTATCTGCCAAGGGCAAAACCCTGACTGGCTATGCCGCCGTTTTCAATAGCGAGGCCGTGATCGGTGATTTTTCCGAAGTCATCCGGCGCGGCGCTTTCGCCAAATCGCTGGCGAGCGGTTCCAACGTTCGCGCCCTGTACCACCATCAAGGCGACGCGCTGCTGGGCACCACTCGCGGCGGCACGCTGCAACTATCCGAGGACGGACATGGACTTAAATTTGATCTGGCTTTGCCCGATACCAGTCATGGCCGAGACTTGGCCGTTCTGGTGGATCGCCGGGATATTCAGGGCTGCAGCTTCGGCTTCAAGGTTCCGGAAGGCGGCGACCGCTGGGAGCAGCGCGGCAGCCAGCTAATCCGCGAACTGCTGAACGTCGAACTATTGGAAATCACCTTGACGGCAGACCCGGCATATTCAGATACCAGTGTTGCCATGCGCAGCCGGCCCAGGAAACTCATTTTGGCCGTGGCCGATCCCCGCGCATTGTGGCTGGAGACGTGCCGATGAGCCTACTGACTCGCATCAGGTCGGCATTCAAAACCGAAACCCGCAGCGATCCAAGTTGGGATGCCGTGGCGCTGCTGGGCGGGGCGAGGACGGGCCAAGCCGAGAGCATCAGCGCGGTCTATGCCTGCGTGAGTGCGATCAGCGAAACCATCGGCAGCCTGCCGCTTCACCTGTTTAAACGGATCGGCGACGGCGACCGCGAACGGGCGCACGCGCACCCGCTGTACGTGGTCTTGCACGATCAGGCCAACCCGTTACAGACGGCGCTCGAATTCCGCGAAATGCAGATGGCGGCGGTTCTGTTGCGCGGCAATGCCTATGCCGAAATCATCCGCGATGGCGCGGGCCAAGTCATCGCACTGGAGCCGCTGAACCAAGTCACCGTGCTGCAACTCGATAGCGGGCGGCTGGTGTACGAAGTCACGCAACGCGGCAAGGTGCGGCGGCTGCTGCAAGAGGAAGTATTCCACCTGCGGCACCGCTCCGAGAACGGCATTACCGGCGTGTCGCCGATTACCGCCAGCCGGCAGACCATCGACCTGGCGATTGCCGAACGCGATCACGGCCAAGCCACGTTCAGCAACGGAGCCAAGCTATCCGGCATCCTGAAGTTTCCGCAAGCCTTGAAGGCCGATCAAAAGGCGGCGCTCAAGGCGTCATGGGATAGCCAGCACGCGGGCGCGGCGAATGCCGGCAAGACCGCGATACTGGAAAGCGGCGTCGAGTATCAGACCATCAGCATGTCGATGGAAGATTCCGAATACCTGGCATCGCGCCAGTTCAGCGTCGAGGAAATCGCCCGCCTGTTCCGCGTGCCGCCGACCGTCATCGGCGACCTGCGGCATGGGAACTACAGCAACAGCGTCGAGATGAACCGCGCCTTTGTCACGCATACCCTGCGCCGGCATCTGGTGAGCTGGGAGCAGGCGATCAGCACCCAACTGCTGACCCCGGCAGCACGTACCCAGTATTTCGCCGAACACAGCGTCGAGGGGCTATTGCGCGGCGACTCCAACAACCGCGCCGACTTCTACAGCAAGGCGATTACCGATGGCTGGATGACTGCCGACGAAGTGCGCCAACTGGAAAACCTGCCGAGGATGAATCATGCGCCAGCACAAGCCTAAGACGCTGCCTAGCGCCATGCGCAAGACCTTGACGCCCAACCGTACCCTGGCACTGAATAGCGCCGCCTGGGGCCGCCTACGGGCTGCTGTGCTGGATGACGAACCATTGTGCCGTCACTGCTATGCGTATGGGCGCGTCAACTTTGCAACCGACGTTGACCATATCGACAACGACGCCAGCAACAACGACCGCAACAACCTGCAAGCGCTGTGCCACGAATGCCACTCGCGCAAGACAATGGCCGACATGGGCCACCGGGTCGCCACCGGCTGCGACGCACACGGCCGGCCGCTTGACCCGCACCATCATTGGAACCGCGAAAAATCGCCAGCAACTGAGGCCGCGGAACCGCCCGCTCCCCTTCGCGCACGCGACCGCAGCTAGGAGTTTGAGGCTATGAACACTGGCACCCGCTCCAAACCGACCGCTTTGAAGCTGTTGGCCGGCAATCCGGGCAAACGGCCATTGAATGTCAACGAACCGATGCCGCGCCGGGCGGTTCCTGTCTGTCCTGACTGGATGCCCGCCGAAGGCCGCAAGGAATGGGCGCGCACCGTGCCGGAACTGGATCGCCTGGGCCTGCTGACCTGTGTTGATACCGTGGTGCTGGAAGCGTTTTGCGCCACCTATGCCGAGTTTGTCGAAACCGTGCGTACCGGGCAGCCGCTCAAGGCGGCGATGCTGGCGCAATTGCGCATCTATTGCGTGGAGCTGGGCCTGACCCCTTCGGCACGCTCCAAGATGGCCGCCCCGAAGAAAGACGATGATGACGAAATCGCCCAATTCTTCCAATGAATTCTGGTACGACGGAGCCGCCGCCGAACGCGCCGTCCAATTCTTCGCCAAGGTCTTGACCCATACCAAGGGCGAATGGGCCGGCCAACCGCTGGTGCTGTCCGACTGGCAGGCCGATCAGATCATCCGCCCGCTGTTTGGCTGGAAGCGGCAAGACGGCACCCGTCGCTATCGCACCGCTTATATCCAGATCCCGCGCAAGGCGGGCAAGTCCACCTTATCGGCAGGGATTGCCTTGTATTGCCTGCTGGCCGATGGCGAAGCCGGCGCAGAGGTCTATTCCGCCGCCGCCGACCGCGAACAGGCCGCCATCGTGTTTGAGATGGCCAAAGGCATGGCCGACGCCAGCGCCGCACTCCGAAGCCGCGTCAAGTCTTACAAGCGCAGCATCACGGTTCAAGCGACCGCCAGCAGCTACAAGGTACTGTCTGCCGACGCTTTCACGAAACATGGGCTGAACGCGTCTTGCATCATCTTTGACGAACTCCATGCGCAGCCGAACCGCGAACTGTGGGACGTGCTGACCACCAGCACCGGCGCCCGCAAGCAGCCGTTGACGGTCGCCATCACCACCGCCGGTTATGACCGGCATTCGATCTGCTACGAACTGTATTCCCATGCCTGCAAGGTGCGCGACGGCATCCTGATTGATGATGCGTTTCTGCCCGTGATTTACGAGGCCGGCAAGGACGATGATTGGCAAGACCCGGCCACCTGGCACAAGGCGCATCCGAGCCTGGGCGTATCGGTTCAAGAAAGCTACCTGGCCGCCGAATGCCTGAAGGCTCAGCAGATGCCCGCCTATGAAAACACCTTCCGCCGTCTGATGCTGAACCAGTGGACGGAACAGGCGACCCGCTGGCTGTCAATGGAAGCCTGGGACAAGTGCGGCGGCGACTTGCCCGACCTGGCCGGCATGGCCTGTTATGCGGGGCTTGACCTGTCCACCACCACCGATATTAGCGCGCTGGTGCTGGCGTTCCCGGTCGGCGGCACGGTTCACCTGCTGCCGTTCTTCTTTGTGCCGCAAGAAGGCGTCAAGAAGCGCTCCGAGCGCGACCGTGTGCCTTACGACCAATGGATCAAGCAAGGCCACATCATCGCCACACCGGGCGCGGTCATCGATTACGACTACATCCGCGCCAAGCTCAACGAGCTGGCCGAGCGCTACCAAATCAAGGAAATTGCGATTGACCGCTGGAACGCGGCGCAGCTCTCCACCCAGCTATCCGGCGACGGCTTCGAGATGATCGGTTTCGGGCAAGGCTTCGCATCGATGAGCAGCCCGACCAAGGAACTGGAGAAGCGGATTATTGCCGGCGAAATCAACCACGGCGGCAATCCGGTCTTGCGCTGGATGGCGTCCAACGTGGCGACCGAGCAGGACGCGGCGGGCAACGTCAAGCCGAGCAAAAAGAAAAGTACCGAACGCATCGACGGCATCGTGGCCGCGATCATGTGCCTGGGCCGGATCGGCGTCGATGCGGGAGACGCCGAATTTACCGAGTATGAATTTACTTTCGTATAACCCCTGCTGCGAGGGGCCGGGCAACCGGATAGCGCAGACGCGGATTAGACGGGCAGTGCCGCAGCATGGAAAACCCCGTCAGCCGGCAGCAAGCGCCTTTCAGAGACATTGCTTGCGTGGCCGGCACTTTTTTAAAGGAAAAACATGATTACCCTGCAAGAAGCCAAAACCCACTGCCGGATTGACGGCGACGACTCCGACGCCGAACTGGCGACGATGATCGACACGGCGAGCGCGCACATTTCCAATTACCTGGAAGTGGAACCGCCGTACACGGTCGCCACCGCGCCGGCACCCGTCAAGAGCGCGGCGCTGCTGTGGGTAGCGGAACTGTACGAGCATCGGGAGGCGCAGTCGGAAACGGTCTTGTACAGCAACCGCACCTTTCTGGCGCTGCTGAATCCCTACCGGGCGATGGCGATATAAAGCCTGTACGGAAACGTGTTTTTCGTACTTTTTCCGTACTAGAAAGAAAAAAGGACTTGGCATTTCTGCTAAGTCCTTGTTTTTATTGGTGTTTTTTGGTGGACGGTACTGGGATCGAACCAGTGACCCCTGCCGTGTGAAGGCAGTGCTCTACCGCTGAGCTAACCGTCCAAAGCGGTGCGCATTATCGCACGAAACAATGCGTTTTCGAAAGAGCGGCGTTAATTTTCCAGCGCGGCATTCCAGACGCATTTGCCCTTGATCTGGGCATCCAGGCCGGCCAGCAGCGCCTCGTGTTCGCTGACCTCGTCGGCGCTGGCGGCCAGCACCAGGATGTCGGCCAGCGGCACCGTGTCCAGCGCGGCGTCGGGGCCGTTCTCATCGGTCGCGCCGAGGTCGATGGTCAGGCTGTTCTGTCCGCGCGTCATCGCCAGATAGACTTCCGCCAGAAGTTCGGCATCCAGCAGCGCGCCGTGCAGCGTGCGGTGCGCATTGGAAATGCCGTAGCGGTCGCACAGCGCATCCAGCGAATTGCGGCGTCCTGGATGCAGTTCCTTCGCCTGCAGCAGCGTGTCGATCACTTCGCCGGTTTCGGTGGTGAAAGGCGGCAGGCCCAGCCGCTCCAGTTCGGCGTCCAGGAACGCCAGGTCGAACGAGGCGTTATGGATGACGATTTCGGCGCCGCGCGCGTAGTCGCGCAGCGCAGCGGCGATCTCGGCGAACTTCGGCTTGTCGGACAGGAATTCGGTGGTCAAACCGTGCACCGCCAGCGCCCCCTCTTCGGAATCGCGCTCGGGGTTGATGTAGGTATGAAAATTGTTGCCGGTCAGGCGGCGGTTGACCAGCTCGACGCAGCCGATTTCGATGATGCGGTCGCCCGAACGAGGGTTCAGGCCGGTGGTTTCGGTGTCGAGGACGATCTGGCGCATGGAGTGGATGAAAGGATCAAAGCGGCAGGGTTCATTCTAGTCCATCGGCGTGTGCTTGACGGAAATCACTGCGGCGGCGCGTGCTTGCGCTAAGGTGTTTTTTTGCCGGCGCGCCGGCGCTTGCATGGATGTAATTGATGCTTCCCTGGACCAAGATTACCAACCTGGGCGATACCAGTCTGATGGCGCCGGCGGCGCTGTTGATCGGACTCTGGCTGCTGCTGGCGCGGCGGCCGCGGCAATTCGGCTGGTGGTCCCTGCTGCTGGCGCTGGCGATGGTGCTGGTGTCGGTAACCAAGATCGCCTTCATCGGCTGGGGGATCGGTATCCCGGCGCTGGATTTCACCGGCATCAGCGGCCACTCCACCTTCGCGATGGCGGTGCTGCCGGTGATGGCCTTCCTGCTGCTGCAGCACCGTCCGCCGGCGGTGCGCCACGCCGGCGTCGCGCTGGGGTTGCTGCTCGGGCTTGTGGTGGCGGCATCGCGGCTGGTGCTGGGCTTCCATTCGGTCGCCGAAGTAGTCGCCGGCGCGCTGCTGGGAGCGGCGGTCAGCCTCGGCTTCGTGCGGCTGTCAGCGGCGCTGCGGGTGCCGGTGCTGAAACCGGCGCTGATCGGCTTCAGCGCCGTGGTGCTGCTGGCGGCTTCGACGCTGCAGGCGGCGCCGACCCAGCACATGTTCGTGCGGGTCGCCTTGTATATTTCCGGCCACGAGCGGCCGTACGTGCGCAGTCGGGCGCCGCGCTATACGGCGCAGGCCCAAGGCGTACTGCGGCCGGCGCTATTCCGCTTTCCGGCGCCAGCCGTGGCGGCATGCATGATCGGCGGCGCGGACTAACCGCAACATACTCCCACTGCTGTAGCCGCATACCGGGCGCTATCCGGCCACTTTCACCCTATACTCCCGCCTACGCGATCAACTGACCGATTGCACGCCGCGGTTGGCGAGCCCGTCGGCGCATTCGTTGCCGACGTGGCCGGCGTGGCCCCTGACCCAGCGCCATTCAATCCGGTGCCGCCCCTGCGCCGCATCCAGCGCCTGCCACAGGTCGGCGTTCTTGACCGGCGTTTTGGCCGCGGTTTTCCAGCCCCGCGCCTTCCAGCCATGGATCCACTCGCTGATGCCCTTCTGCACGTACTGGCTGTCGGTGTACAGCACCACCTGGCACGGCCGGGTCAGCGCGGTCAGCGCCTCGATCACCGCCTTTAATTCCATCCGGTTGTTGGTGGTGGCCAGTTCGCCGCCGAACAATTCCTTGCGCGCTTCGCCGGCGACCAGCAGCGCGCCCCAGCCGCCGGGGCCGGGATTGCCCTTGCAGGCGCCGTCGGTGAAGATTTCTACCTTATCCATGTTCTTTCTGATGATGAGTGTGTTGCACGCTGTTGGCGGCCGGCACCGCGTGCCGCGCGCGCGCCGTCTGGCGCGACCAGGCCGGGCCGATCAGGCGCATGCCATGGATGCGCTTGATCGCCTGCACAATATAGA
Source organism: Burkholderiaceae bacterium (assembly GCA_049683695.1). Taxonomy (GTDB): domain Bacteria; phylum Pseudomonadota; class Gammaproteobacteria; order Burkholderiales; family Burkholderiaceae_D; genus DATJCV01. The sequence continues at coordinate 4,080 of JBAUJK010000150.1, read as the reverse complement.
CAGCACCGAAATACGGCCACCAGCGGTCGCCCGCCTTTTCCATGAAGTCGAAGCGGCCCAGCCACTTTTCGGTGCGGCACGGCGGCGCGTAGCAGCCGAAATGGCCGCGGTTGACTTCCATGTTCAGCAGCTTCAGCCAGTCCTTCAGCCGCAGCAGATGGATGAACTCGCCGTTCTGCGGCAGAAAATGGTGGCCGGATACACGCGCGGTGATCTGGCGCAACCCCCACAGGCTGGCCGGGTTGAAGCCGCAGACGATCACCTGCCCTTCCGGAATCAACACCCGCTCCACCTCGCGCAGCACCTGATGCGGCTCGGCGGCGAATTCCAGCACGTGCGGCAGCACCACCAGATCCAGGCTTTGCGACGCGAACGGCAATTCGGCGACATCGTGCGTGACGACGACGCGGCGGCCGTCGGCTTGGCCGCTGGGCGGCAGATGGGTGGCGCTCAGCCAGCGGTTCGGCATCCGGTTGGCTTCCAGCGCATCGAGCTGCGGCAAGCCGACCTGCAGCGCGTTGAAGCCGAAAATGTCGGCCGTCAGCGCGTTCAGGCGCGCCTGTTCCCAGGCGTGGACATAGCAGCCGGGCGGCGTCGCCAGCCACGACCCGAGCGCTATAATCGGCTTTTCCGAAGATGGGTGATCCATGCCTGATTCATCGAGTGCTGCATTATCGGTGCTGGCGGTGCCGGCATTTGAAGACAACTACCTGTGGCTGGTCCACGACGGCGTGCGGGCAGCGGCGGTCGATCCCGGGGATGCCGCGCCGATCCTGGCGGCGCTCGAAGCGCATCGGCTTTCGCTTGCCGCTATTTTACTGACACATCATCACGCTGACCATGTCGGCGGCGTGCCGGAACTGCTGCGGCACCACCCGGTGCCGGTGTACGGGCCGCGCGCCGAAGCGATCGCCGGCGTCAGCGTGCCGCTGGCCGAGGGCGACGTCGTGGCGCTGACGGCGCCGGCGCTGCGCCTTTCGGTACTGGATGTGCCGGGCCACACGCGCGGCCACATTGCCTATTTCGCACCGGACCAGCGCTGGCTGTTTTGCGGCGACACGCTGTTCGCCGGCGGCTGCGGCCGGCTGTTCGAAGGCACGCCGGCGCAGATGACCGCGTCGCTGGCCAAGCTGGCGGCGCTGCCGGACGACACCGCGGTCTATTGCGCGCACGAATACACGCTGGCCAACCTGCGCTTCGCGCGCCACGTCGAGCCGGGCAATGCTGCGCTGGCGGCGCGCAGTGCCGCCGAGGAAGACAAGCGCGCGCGCGGCGAGCCGACGGTACCGTCGTCGATCGGCCTGGAAAAGCGCACCAACCCCTTCCTGCGCTACCGCGAACCGGAAATCCTGGCGCAACTGGCGGCCGCCGGCCGCCTTGACGGCAGCGAACCGCTGGCCGCCTTCGCCGCGCTGCGCGAATGGAAGAACGGCTATCGTTGACGAATATCAACTATTTCAGGGGAATCAAGGGCTTAGCGCTGTCATCAAAATGTAATCGGGCTTGACTGGGGGAAAGGCAGTTACGTACACTTTCCCCCATTCCTTTCCAGACGCCGGCTGCCATGGTCGGTCATGCCAATAAGAAAACCATGCGCCAGCCACCGAAGACCGCCCTCGCTTTTGCCAGTTTTTTCCTGTTGACCGGTATCCCGCTGGCTCAAGCCAACGACATCAGCTACTTCTCGCCGGCGTTCAACATGTTCGATCCGAGCAATCCGAACACGGTGATCTTCCGCATGGAAGAAATCGACGTCTGGCAGCGCATCCGCGACGGCTTCGCGATTCCCGACCTAGAAAACCCGCTGGTGAAGACGCAGACCGACTGGTACAGCGCGCGTCCCGACTATATCCAGCGCACCACCACACGGGCGTCGCTGTACCTGTTCCACGTGGTGCAGGAGCTGGAAAAGCGGCACATGCCGACCGAACTGGCGTTGCTGCCGTTCATCGAATCGGCCTTCAACCCGCATGCATATTCGAGCGCCAAGGCGGCCGGCATGTGGCAGTTCATCCCGTCCACCGGGCTCGACTTCAACCTGAAGCAGAACATGTTCCTGGACGAGCGGCGCGACGTGCTGGCCTCGACTGACGCCGCGCTGACCTACCTGCAAAAGCTGTACGGCATGTTCGGCGACTGGCAGCTGGCGCTGGCAGCCTACAACTGGGGCGAAGGCTCGGTGCAGCGCGCGATCAACAAGAACCGCGCCGCCGGCCTGCCGACCGACTTCAACAGCCTGTCGCCGCTGATGCCGGCCGAAACCCGCAACTACGTACCGAAGCTGCAGGCGGTCAAGAACATCATCGCCGCGCCCTCCGATTACAACATCGCACTGCCGAAGGTCGAGAACCAGCCGTATTTCGTCACCATCGACAAGACCCATGACATCGACCTGAAGGTCGCCGCCCAGCTGGCGGAGCTGTCGCTGGATGAGTTCAAGGCGCTGAACCCGCAATTCAACCGGCCGGTGATCACCGGCGGCCCCGATACCCAGATCCTACTGCCCGAGAGCAACGCCAAAAAATTCAAGACCAACATCAAGAAATGGACCAAGGCGCTGTCTTCCTGGACCGCGCACCGGGTGCAGAGCGCACGCGAACGGATCGAAACCATCGCCGCCAAATTCAACACCACGCCTGAAGTCCTGCGCGAAGCCAACAGCATCCCGCCGAAGATGCGGCTGAAGGCCGGCTCCACCATCCTGGTGCCGAAGACCGACGATACACTCAATGGCGACATCGCCGTCGAAGTGGTGGAAAACGCGCGGCTGGCGATCGAGCCGGATGTGCCCGACCGCCGCCGTACCGATTATGTGACGGTTGGCAAGGGCGACACGCTGGCCGCGATCGCACGCCGCTACAAGGTCAGCATCGCCGACCTGAAGGAATGGAATGAATTGCGCGGGGACCGCATCGCACTCGGCGAGCGCCTGATGCTGCAGCAGCCGGCACGCCAGCTGGCCCATGTCGACGGCGGCCGCAAGACCGCTGCGCCGGCGCGCAAGACCACGGTCGCCAAGCGGCAAGCCAAGCAACCGGCCCGCGCGACGGTGGCCAAGGCGCCCGCCCGTTCCGGCACCAAGGTGGTCAAGGCCTCCGCCCATAGCAACGCCAAGAAAGCACCGGCCCGCATCACGCTCGCTTCCGAGCACTGATCGAAGGACAGGGCCGGTCCATGCGGCCGGCACCCTCGCCTTCCCCCTCCACCCTCAGGCGTCGGCCAGCTCCGCGTACTCGGACGCCGCCAGCAGCCGGCGCGTATAGGGCTCGGCCGGATTCGACAGCACCGCCTCGGTACTGCCGGCTTCCACCACCTTGCCGTCCTTCATCACCATCACCCGGTGCGCCATCGCGCGGATCACCGCCAGGTCGTGGCTGATGAACAGGTAGGCAATGCCGTGCCGGCGCTGCAGCTCGGCCAGCAGCTGCAGCACCTGCTGCTGCACCGAGACGTCCAGCGACGAAGTCGGCTCGTCCAGCAGGATCAGTTCCGGCTGCAGCACCAGCGCGCGCGCGATCGCGATGCGCTGGCGCTGGCCGCCCGAAAATTCGTGCGGGTAGCGTGCCATCATCGCGGCCGTCAGGCCGACCTCTTCCAGTGCCGCCGCCACCGTTTGCCGGCGTTCGGCGGCAGCCAGCTGCGGCCGGTGGATTTCCAGCCCTTCGCCGACAATCTGGGCGATCGTGCGGCGCGGCGACAGCGACGCAAACGGATCCTGGAACACCACCTGCATGCGGGCGCGCGCGCCGCGCAGTTCCGGCGCCGGCATCGCCAGCAGGTCGGCGCCGTCGAAGCGCACGCCGCCCTCGACCGCCGCCGCCGACAGCCGCAGCAGCGCCATGCCGAGCGTGCTCTTGCCAGAGCCGGATTCGCCGACGATACCGAGCGTTTCGCCGCGCCGCAGTTCGAGGTCGATGCCGTCGACGGCGACGAAGCGTGTCTGCGCCAGCCAGCCGCGCTTGATGGTGAAGGTACAGCGCACGTCGCGCGCCTGCAGCAGCGGTGCCGCCGCCCGCTGCGCCGGCGTCAGCGGCTGCGCCATGCGCTGCGGATGGCTGGCCAGCAGCCGCCGCGTGTAGG
>JBAUJK010000149.1:0-2789 GCA_049683695.1 Burkholderiaceae bacterium | reverse complement strand
GTTTCGCGCAGTGCGAAACCGCAATCGAGCATCACGGTGGTGCGGGTGGCGCCGGAAGCGGCGGAAATCAGCAAGGCGTTTCCGTCGCTTCCGCTACCCAGGCTGGCGAACTTCAATGGCTGCTGGCGCGATCAACGCGCCCTTTCACAGAGGCTGTTTTACTTGAGCTGGTCGTTCAGCAAGGCCAGGATCTTGTCGCCGGTCGGCGACTTTTCCTGCTGACCCTGGTCGTTCAGCACCGATACCCGGCTGCCCATGGTAGCGGCCTGCACCGCGACCCGGTAGCGCTGCGCCGATTTTTCCTTGTCCTTGCTGGAGCCGAACGAGAACCAGCGTGCCAGCAAGCCCTTGTCGTTCGCCTTGGTCTTGGCATCCTCGCCCTGGTCGACGTAGCGGACGAAGTACAGGCCCTGGCTGCGGTCGCGGTCGACCACGGTGAAGCCGACGCGGTCGAGCGCCAGTCCAACCCGGCGCCAGGCGCGGTCGAAACTCTCGTCGACCTGGATGTAGGAGCCGTCGCCGCCCTTGACCAGCTTGGCGCGCTGCTGCTGCGGCGGTGCATTGGCGACCTGCGCCTGCGCGCGCGCGTTTTCGGCGCCGAGCCGGGTCATCAGGCGCGCCAGGAATTCCGCCTCCAGCTCGGGATCGGCCGGGCGCGGAGTCCAGACCGTGGTTTCCTTATCCTGGCCGACCAGCACTTCCTGCGCGCCGCGATGGCTGATGTAAATCTCGGTAGTGCCGTCCGGCCCGCGCTCCAGGCGAGTGCGGAACTTGTCGCGCTCACCGGTCGAATACAGCGAATCGAGCGCCTTGCCGAGCGTGCTGCGGATGATGTCCTGCGGAATTTTGGCGCGGTTTTCAGCCCAATCGGTTTCCATCACGCCGGTCTGCGGCGAATCGAGGCTGATCAGAAAGCCCAGGTCCTGCCAAAAATCCTTGAGCTCCGGCCACAGGGTTTCCGGCGACTGCTTGACCACCAGCCAGCGCTGGCTGCCGTCGCGCTCGATGCGCATATCGGGCGTGCCCTTCGGTGCCACCGCGGCGGTGTTGCTGTTGCGCGCGCCCTGCTGCAGGTTGAAGCCGGAAGCGGTGGCGACGCCGCGGTTGGCTTCCGGGATCGCATAGCGGTTTTCGCGCTGCAGCTGGGTCAGGTCGGGCGGTACTTCGAGTGTCGGCGCCTTGCCGGCACTCTTGTAGTCGATCCGCCCCGGTTCCATCAGCGAATTCAATGAACTGCATCCGGCCAGCCCAAGCAGCGCGAGCGCGCAAAACAATCCACGAGAGGTGACGCTGTGAGCCATATGAAGGTTCTTCCGGATAATCAAGTCGATACGGGATGGGGACGCCACGTGCTGCGAGCGGCCAAAGCGGCGCCTATTGTAATACACCCGATTCGCGCAAGGCCGCCCGCACGGTTTCGTGGTAGGCACGGTCCATCGGCACCAGCGGCAGGCGGATGCCGGGCGGAATCAGGCCCATTTCCGTCAGCGCCCACTTCACCGGCAGCGGATTCGGCTCGACGAACAGGGTGGTGTGCAGCGGCAGCATGCGGTTGTTCAGCGCGATCGCCTCGGCCACGTTGCCGCTCATCGCCGCATTGCACAGCGCATGCATCGTACGCGGCGCGACGTTGGCGGTGACCGAGATGTTGCCGCGCGCGCCGCACAGCATCAGCGCCATCGCAGTGATGTCGTCGCCGGAATAGACGGAGAACGAACTCGGAATGCGCCGCAGCAGGTCGGTGCCGCGGCCGATATTGCCGGTGGCATCCTTGACGCCGACGATGCCGGGCAGCTGCGCCAACCGCAGGATGGTGTCGTTGCTCATGTCGGCCACGGTGCGGCCCGGCACGTTGTACAGGATCACCGGCAGGTCGACCGCTTCCGCGATCGTCTTGAAATGCTGGTACATCCCTTCCTGGGTCGGCCGGTTGTAGTACGGCACCACCTGCAGCGAGGCGTCGGCGCCGACCGCCTTCGCGTGGCGCGTCAGTTCGATCGCCTCGGCGGTGGAATTGCCGCCGGTACCGGCGATCACCGGGATCCGCCCGGCGGTATGCTCGACCGCCACCTTGACCAGCTCGCAGTGCTCCTCGACCGAGACGGTCGGCGATTCGCCGGTGGTGCCGACGATCACGATGCCGTCGGTGCCCTCCGAGATATGCCAATCGATCAGCTTGCGCAGACCGGGAAAATCGATGCTGCCGTCGGCCTGCATGGGAGTGACGATGGCGACTATGCTGCCCTGGATCATGATGGTGGCGCGAAGAATGTAAAGAAAGAATTGTAGCGGAAGGTCCGTGCCCGTGGGGCAACTGGCGCCGCGGCAGGCGTCAAATTCCGCCGCTCGGCAGGGCCGGCAAAACCGCTTCCGGACCGTCGTCGGCGCGCTGCGCACAGATACGCTGGAGCACCGCCGGCTGCGGCGCGTCGACCTGGCCCTGCTCGAAGGCCAGCACCCGCAGCGGTGCAGGCGCGGCGCGGCGCGCCAGTTCCAGCAACTCGCCCGGTTGCAGAAGGAAATCCGGGTTCGACGGCTTGCCGAAGCGCTCGTTGCCGCGCGCGAAGGTTTCGTAGATCAGCACCCCGCCCGGTGCCAGGCTCGCCGCCAGCGCCGGCAGCAGCGGGCGGTGCAGGTAGTTGGTGACCACGATGCCGGCATAGCGGCCCAGCTGCAGCGGCCAGTCCGGGCCGGGCGGCGCGCCGTCTTCCAGATCGAGCTGCAGCGTGCGGATGCCGTCGCCGGCCAGCTGCGCCAGCGCCGCGCCGTCGCGGTCGACCGCCAGTACG
>JBAUJK010000148.1:0-1888 GCA_049683695.1 Burkholderiaceae bacterium | reverse complement strand
TCGATGTTCAGGCTGCGCTCGTGCGCCTCGTCGATGATGATGGTGTCGTACTGGCGCAGCAGCGGATCGGCCTGGGTTTCCGCCAGCAGGATGCCGTCGGTCATCAGCTTGATCGATGCGCCCTTCGATAGCGTGTCGGAAAAGCGCACCTTGAAGCCGACGTGCTCGCCCAGCGGCGAGCCGAGTTCCTGCGCGATGCGGCGCGCGGTCGAAGATGCTGCGATGCGGCGCGGCTGGGTGTGACCGATCAGGCCCGCCTGGCCGCGCCCCAGCTGCAGGCAGATCTTCGGCAGCTGAGTGGTCTTGCCGGAGCCGGTTTCGCCGCTGACGATGACCACCTGGTGCGCGGTCAGCGCGGCGGCGATCTCGGCGCGGCGGCCGGAAACCGGCAATTCTTCCGGAAAGGTGATCGGCGGCAGCGGATTGCGGACGACCGGTGCCGCGGATGCCGGCGGACGCGGACGTGACGGCCCGGATTTTTTAGGGGTCGAAGGAACAGACATGAAGCCCGAATTATAATGCGGCTCATGGAAAATCCCGATCAGTTCGTCGCCTGGCTGCGCTCGGTCGCGCCCTATATCCATGCCTTCCGCGGCAAGACCTTCGTGGTCGCCTTTCCCGGCGAACTGGTGAAGGCCGGGGCGCTACCGGTGCTGGCGCAGGACCTGTCGCTGCTGCATGCGCTCGGCATCAAGGTCGTCATCGTGCACGGCAGCCGGCCGCAGGTCGAGGAGCAGCTGGCGCTGCGCAACGTCGAGGCGAACTACCACAACGGCCTGCGCATCACCGACGGCGCCGCGCTCGAATGCGCGAAGGAAGCCGCCGGCGAACTGCGGCTTGACATCGAGGCCGCCTTCAGCCAAGGCTTGCCGAACACGCCGATGGCGCACGCGGCGGTGCGTATCATTTCCGGCAACTTCGTCACCGCCCGCCCGCTCGGCATCATCGACGGCGTCGACTTGCAGCTGACCGGCATCGTGCGCAAGATCGCCTACGAGACGATTCACCCGATCCTGGCCGCCGGCGCCATCGTATTGCTGTCGCCGCTCGGCTTTTCGCCGACCGGCGAGGCGTTCAACCTCAGCATGGAAGACGTGGCGGTGTCGGCGGCGATCGCGCTGCGCGCCGAAAAGCTGGTGTTCCTGACGGAAACGCCCCTGATGACGGACGCCGCCGACGTCGAAATCCGCGAGCTGTCGGCGCATCAGGCCGATGCCGTGCTGGAAGCCGGCTTCCTGCCGGAAACCGCCGCCTTCTACCTGCAGCATGCGACGCGTGCCTGCCACTTCGGCGTGCCGCGCGCGCATATCGTGCCCTACGAGCTGGACGGCTCGGCGCTGCTGGAGCTGTTCACGCACGATGGCGTCGGCACCATGATTTCGTACGAAAACCTGGAAAGCCTGCGCGAGGCGACCATCGAGGACGTCGGCGGCATCCTGAAGCTGCTGGAGCCGCTGGAGGCCGACGGCACGCTGGTCAAGCGCGGGCGCGAACTGATCGAGCGCGAGATCGAGCAGTTCACCGTGATCGAACACGACGGCGTGATCTTCGGCTGCGCGGCGCTGTACCCGTTCCCGGAGGAGCGGATGGCGGAAATGGCGGCGCTGACCGTCAGCCCCGACGCCCAGACCCAGGGCGACGGCGAGCGCATCCTGAAGCACATGGAAAACCGCGCGCGCGCCGCCGGCATGAAGAAGCTGTTCGTGCTCACCACGCGCACCGCGCACTGGTTCCTGAAGCGCGGCTTCGTGCGCGCTACCATCGACGACCTGCCGAAGGACCGTCAGCAGATGTACAACTGGCAGCGCAAGTCGCTGGTGCTGATAAAGAACATTTGACCTTGTTGCGGGACAGAGTTTGCGAGCCGCCGCAGCGCGGCAAGTTACTC
>JBAUJK010000147.1:0-2006 GCA_049683695.1 Burkholderiaceae bacterium | reverse complement strand
GACGCCGGCAGCTCCGGCACGCCCGGCGGCCGCAGGCCGGACAACAGGTATTCGATTAGCTCGCGCACCGGCCGGATCGCGCTGCCGAATGGCAGCCGCTCGGACCCGCGGAAGAACAAGCCGCGCTTGATGTCGCCGGCCAGCGCGAACGCCAGCTGGGTATCGATGCAGAACTGGCCGTACTTGGCGATGCCGTCGCGCAGGCCGCATACCTGCAGGCAGTCGAAGCCGACCGTGCACGGCCTGGCCTTCGCCTTCTGCTGCAGCTTTTCTTCCTTTTCCAGGTAGTTGGCCAGCCACGGCGTCTTCACCGCGCGCGCCGGCAGGCCGGCCACGCTCATGAAGGTGACGATGTCTTCCGGCCTGGCTTCCACCAGTACCTTCTTGAAGTTTGGATGGGCGTCACCCTCCTCGGTGACCGCGAACGGCGTGCCCAGTTGCACCGCCGACGCGCCCTGCGCCAGCAGCTGCGACACCTGCTCGTGGCGATGGATGCCGCCGGCGGTGATCAATGGGATGTTTTCGCGCTCGATGCCGAGTTGTTTGAACAGTTCCAGCGTGCCTTCCAGCACCACCGGAAACGCGAAGTGCGGATCGTTGACCGCCTGCGCCACCGGGGCGCCGAGGTGCCCGGCGGCATAGCGCGGGTTCTCGATCACGATCGCGTCCGGCAGCCGGTTCTTGCGCATCCACTTCTTCAGTACCAGGCCGATGCCGCGCACGTCGGACAGGATCGGGATCAGCGCCACGCGCGGGAAATCGGCTGCCAGCTCCGGCAGGTCGAGCGGCAAGCCGGCGCCGACCACCACCGCATCGGCGCCGCTCTCGCACGACTGGCGCACGTAGGCCGGATATTCGGCCACCGCCCGCATCACGTTGACCGCGATCATGCCGCGGCCAGCCGACAGTTCGCGGGCAGCACCGATTTCGCGGTCGAGCGCGACCAGGTTGGCGGCGTTGATCATCTCCTTGTTACGCGACTTGCCGGTCTGCGCCATCAGATCGGCGTGGTGGCGCCGCAGATCGACGCTGGAAATGGTGCCGAGCGCGCCGAGCGACGCCACCGTCCCCGCCAGCCGGTGCGCCGAAACGCCGACGCCCATGCCGCCCTGCACCACCGGCAGCAGCGACCTGGCCTTGATCTGGAACCGCTTGAATATGTTTTGCACCTGCGCCCCTGTATTGGAATCCGTTTGCCAAAACGCGGCATCCGGCCGATCATGGCCGGAAGCGCGCCAACGGCGTCGCCGGACTATAGCCGCCGCCGCGCCCGGCGATCCTTAACCTGCATCAAGGAGCGCCGGCCGGTCAGCACCGATCATCGAACCCGGGCCGGCTCTGTGGCCCTCATCATGGAAATGGACGACATGGAACAGGACATCACTCTCGACGTCTGCGGACTGGAGCCGCCGGAGCCGCTGGAGCGCGTGCTGGAAGCGCTGGACCGGCTGCAGCCCGGCCAGCGGCTGCGCATGCTGATCGACCGCGAGCCGCGCCCGCTGTACCGCATCCTCGACAACAACGGCTACCTGTACCAGGCCACGCAGGACGACCAGTACCGCTACGACATCCTGATCTGGCACAAAGACTGATGGACTGATGCAACGCGCGCTGGCCTACGAGCGCACGCCGGGCCTGATGGCGCCGCTGCGCTTTTTCCTGACGGCGCCGCCGTTCGCGCTGGCGGCGGCGCTGCTGCTGCTGTGGCAGGGCGAGGCGGCGCTGCAGACCCGCTGGGCGCCGGCGACACTGGCGCTGACGCATCTTCTGACGCTGGGCTTTCTGGCCAGCGCAATGACCGGCGCGCTGATGCAGATCCTGCCGGTGGTGGCCGGCGTCGAACTGCCGCGCCCGAACGGCACCGCCGCCGGCGTGCACGGCTTGCTTCTGGCCGGCACCGCGCTGCTGGCGGCAGCCTTCTGGTTTTCCCGACCGCTGCTGTTCACGCTGGCGCTGGTGTGCCTGTCGGGCGCTTTCGGCTGGCTGCTGGCGGCGTGCACGCTCGG
>JBAUJK010000146.1:0-11517 GCA_049683695.1 Burkholderiaceae bacterium | reverse complement strand
CGACAGGATCAGCACGCGGTCGGCGCTGGCGGCGGCCGCCGGCGAATGCGTGACCAGGATCGCCGATGCGCCGCTGGCCTTGATTTCGGCGCGCAAAAGCCGCAGCACGCCGTGCGCGGTGTCGGGGTCGAGGTTGCCGGTCGGCTCGTCGGCCAGCAGCAGCTTCGGCCGGTGCGCCAGCGCGCGCGCGATCGCCACCCGCTGCAATTCGCCGCCCGACAGTTGGCGCGGAAAATCATCGGCGCGCTCGCCCAGTCCGACCGCCGCCAGCATCTGCTCCGCGCGCGCCTGCGGCAGATTGTTCAGCAGCAGCGGCAGCGCGACGTTTTGCCGCAGCGTCAGGTGCGGCAGCACGTGGAAGGCCTGGAACACGAAGCCGATCCGCTCGCGCCGCAGCCGGGTAGCGGCGTCGTCGTCCAGCGCCGCCATCGGCTGGCCGTCGATCAGCACGGCGCCGCCGTCGGCGCTATCGAGGCCGGCGATGATGTTCAGCAGGGTCGATTTGCCGACCCCGGAGTCGCCCATGATCGCCACGTATTCGCCGGCGCCGAGCACGAAATCGAGGCCGTCGAACACTAGGCGGCTGCCGTACAGCTTGCGCAGCGCGCGGCATTCCAGCGCCGGCGCGGCGATTTCGTCCGGGGCCGCGGCGGCGGTGGCGGTGAGGAGCGGGCTGTTCTGCATGCGGGCGGATGCGGAAAGTCGGGAAAAAGGAAGGGCGGCTGGCGCCGCCGTGTGGCCGCTGCCCCGCGGCAACGGCGCAGCGTGCGGCGGGGATGCGATAAACTTTGCCAGTGTAGTGGATGGCGCACGGCGTTGCAGCCGTGGAAAAGCGGCGTGACGCCGCTCTCGGCAAGGCCGCCGCAAGCCGCCTCGCAGCTCGTCAGTCAAAGCAATTCATCGGCCGTTATCCTGGCGCAAGCCGGGCTCCAGCGACTTTATTTACGGTGAGGTTTGCGCTTCCGGTTTGTGCCTGGCGGTCGGTCCCGACCAGGCGGTATTGCCGGTCGCCATTTCGCGCCGGGTGCTGGCAGTACCTGCGGCACCGGCATTCCGAACCGAACGCCTGTAGAGGAGAGGACCAACGCCCTTGGCCGAATTCATACAGCAAGCGGAGCATGGTGGCGCCGCGGTGCGCGCCGAACTGCTGGCCGGGCTCGCCGCCGACCGTGCCTGCGTTTCCCCGAAGTACCTGTACGACGCGCTTGGCTCCTGCCTGTTCGAGGCGATCTGCGCGCTGCCCGAGTACTACCCGACCCGCACCGAAGCGGCGATCTTCGAGCGCTGCGCCGCCGAGATCGGCGCCTGCAGCGGCGCCGGCGCCACGCTGATCGACTTGGGCGCCGGCAATTGCGCGAAGGCGGCGCGGCTGTTCCCGGTATTGCGGCCGCGCCACTACGTCGCGCTCGACATTTCCGCCGACTTCCTGCAGGAGGCGCTGGCGCGGCTGCAGCAGCGTTTTCCGGCGATCGAGATGGCCGGCGTCGGCATCGATTTCTCGCACAGCCTGGCGCTGCCGGATTCGGTGCCGGCGGCGCGCCGGCTGTTCTTCTATCCGGGTTCGTCGATCGGCAACTTTTCGCCGCCGCAGGCGCTGGAATTCCTGCGCCGCATCCGCCGCGCCGGCGGCAGCGACGGCGGGTTGCTGATCGGTGTCGACCTGGTCAAGCCGCCGGCGCTGCTGGAAGCCGCCTACGATGATGCGCTCGGCGTCACCGCCGCCTTCAACCTGAACCTGCTGCGCCACCTGAACCTGCTGCTGGACGCTGACTTCGACGTGCGCGACTGGCGCCATCGTGCATATTTCGACGCCGACGAAAGCCGCATCGAAATGCACCTGGAAGCGCGCACCGACGTCACCGTGCGCTGGCCCGGCGGCCAGCGCCGCTTCGCCGAGGGCGAGCGCATCCATACCGAAAACAGCTACAAGTACACGCCGGCCGGCTTTGCCGAGCTGCTGCAGCAGGCCGGCTTCGGCGCGCTGCACAGTTGGACCGACGAGCGCGGCTGGTTCATGGTCTGCCATGCACGCGCAGCCTGAACGCGCCGCCAGGAAAGGGGAAACGCCGATGATGGCCGCCGATGCCTTCATGACCTCGCCGCCGCAACTACCGGAACTGCGGCAGGCGTTCGCGCGTGTGCGGGCGCAGACCGCGGCGCTGGCCGCGCCGTTGTCGGCCGAGGATTGCTGCGTGCAGTCGATGCCGGATGCCAGCCCGATCAAATGGCATCTGGCGCATACCAGCTGGTTTTTCGAAACCTTCGTGCTGGAACGCTTCGAACCGGCCTTTCGGCCCAGCCATCCGGCGTTCCGGATGCTGTTCAACTCCTATTACAACGGTATCGGCGCCAAACATCCGCGGCCGCGGCGCGGCTTGTTGACGCGGCCGTCGCTGGACGAGGTGCTGGCCTACCGGCGCCAGGTCGACGAGCGCATCGACGCGCTGCTGGCGGCGGCGACAGCGGAAGGCGAGCTGGCGGCGCTGGTCGAGCTCGGCCTGCAGCACGAGCAGCAGCACCAGGAACTGATGCAGACCGACATCCTGCACCTGCTGTCGTGCAACCCATTGGCGCCAGCCGCCTATGCTGCCGATGATGCGCCGCAGCCGGCGCCGCCGCTGGAATGGCTGTATTTCGAAGCGCAGGTGGCCGAGATCGGCCATGCCGGCCCCGGCTTTTGCTTCGACAACGAATTGCCGCGGCATCGGCAGTTCGTCGAAGCCTTCATGCTGGCGTCGCGGCTGGTGACCAACGGCGAATTCCTCGCCTTCGTCGAGGCCGGCGGCTACCGCGACCCGGCGCTGTGGCTGTCGGAAGGCTGGGACTGGCTCGGCGCCGAAGGACTGGCGGCGCCGCTGTACTGGCGCCGCGACGATGCCGGCGGCTGGCAGGAATTCACGCTGCACGGCTTGCGGCCGCTGGATGCGCGGCAGCCGGCGCGGCACCTGTCGTATTTCGAAGCCGACGCCTATGCGCGCTGGGCCGGCGCGCGGCTGCCGACCGAGGCCGAATGGGAGCTGGCCGCCGCCCACCCGGGCGCCGCGCAGCTGTACGGCGTCGCCTGGCAGTGGACGTCCAGCAGCTATGCGCCGTATCCGGGCTATGCTCCGGCGGCCGGCGCGATCGGCGAATACAACGGCAAGTTCATGGTCAACCAGTACGTGCTGCGCGGCGCGTCGTCGGCGACGCCGGCCGGCCATGCGCGCCGCAGCTACCGCAATTTCTTTCCGGCCGGCGCGCGCTGGCAGTTTTCCGGCATCCGGTTGGCCAAGTCGGGTCCGCCGCCGCTGCTCGGTGATCAATAAAATAGGGAGTATGATGATTTTTTATAACGTTGACGCCCGGTATAGGGTGCATGGTATGGGAGTATCCATGGCGGATCGCGGCCGGGCGGTGCCATGAGCGCGCGCACCCGGATCAAGATCTGCGGCCTGACGCGGGCCGAAGACGTCGACGCGGCGGTCGCCGCCGGCGCCGATGCGATCGGCTTCGTGTTCTACCCGGCCAGTGCGCGCTACATCGCGCCGGCGGCGGCGGCGGCGCTGATCGCGCGTGTCCCGCCGTTCGTGACCACGGTGGGCCTGTTTGTCAATGCAGGCGCCGACGAAGTGGCGGCCGCGGTGGCCGAGGCGCCGGTGTCGCTGCTGCAGTTCCACGGCGACGAAAGCAGCGAGCAGTGCGGCGCCAGCGCCGACTGCGTGCGGCGGCCGTTCCTGCGCGCGATGCGCATCGGCGGCGCCGCCGGCATGCCGGACCTGCTCGCCTGCGAGCGCGAGTACCGTGCCAGCCGCTGGTTCGCCGGCCTGCTGCTGGACACCTACAGCGACGCCTACGGCGGCAGCGGCCACTGCTTCGACTGGTCGCTGATCCCGCCGGCGCTGGCGCCGCGCATCGTGCTCGGCGGCGGCCTGAACGCCGGCAACGCGGCCGAGGCGATCCGGCGCGTCGGCCCGGCGGCGCTCGACGTCAGTTCCGGCGTCGAACAGGCCAAAGGCATCAAGGATGCGGCGCGAATCCGCGACTTCATCGCCGCGGCACGCGCCGGCGACGGCGCCCGCGCACATTCCGGCGCCGGCCAGGATTGACGGCGCGCGCACTGCTGTTACATCTGTAACCGGGCGGTTTTCTCAAGCGCTTCCTCTGCTAAGCTTGCTTTCCCCTAAGCAAGTTCAATGGAGGAGCGATGTTTTGCAAAGTCCGACACTGGCTGGTTTGCCTGTTGCTGCTGACCGGCCTGACTGCCTGCGGCGGCGGCGGCGACAGCCCGCCGCCGCCCAAGGCGCAGACCACCACGCTGCTGGTTTACATGGTCGGTTCCGACCTGGAAAGCGGACATGGCGAAAAGAAGGGCAGCACGGAGGAAGGCGGCGCCGCCACCGGCAACATCCAGGAAATGCTGCAAGCGGCCAGCTCCGATCGCGTCAATGTGGTGCTGACCACCGGCGGCGCGCTGAAGGACGATCCGGGCAACCTCGGGCTGGTCAAGACCTGGAAAACCGTCAAGCGCCACGTGGTCAAGGACGGCAAAATCCGGGAACTGCAGGATATCGGCCAGCGCAACATGGCGGATCCCGCCACCCTGTCGGAGTTCATCCAGTGGGCCAGGAACACCTATCCGGCCGACCGCACCATGCTGGTGTTCTGGGATCACGGCGCCGGCTACGAGGGCTTCGGCGGCGATGAAAACTTCGGTGCCGAGGGCTTCATGAAGCTGCCGACAATGGTCCAGGGCCTGAAGGCGGCGCAGCAGGCGACCGGCATCACGTTCGACTACATCGGCTTCGACGCCTGCCTGATGTCGACCGTCGAAGTCGGCAATGCGATGGCGCCGTACGCGCGCTATCTGGGCGCCTCGCAGGAGCTGGAACCCGGCACCGGCGCGGACTGGAAGGTGATGCTCGATACGCTGGCCGCCGACCCGGACATCGACACCGCCGCATTCGGCAAGGCGGTGGCCGACAGCTTCATCGCCAAGCAGAATCGCGAGGCCGATGCCGAGCGCGAAAAGCGCGGTGCCGCCTATCTGGAAGACAAGTACAACACCTACGCCATCACCGATCTGCGCGCGCTGGCGCAGGTGAACACGGCGCTGACGCGCTTTGCCGACGCCGTGCTGGCGGCGCGCCTGCTGGACGACCAGGAGAGCTGGAAGAAGGTGGCGATCGCCCGTGCCGCATCGATTTCGTTCGGCGGCCGCGTGGCCAAGGATAGCGACAATTACGACCTGGTCGACCTGTACATGTTCGCCGGCCGGCTGGCCGCCGCCAACCTGTTGACCGCCGAAAGCCAGGCGCTGCAGCAGGCGGTGCGCGCCGCCGTCGTCTACCGCAAGAACGGCGACCGGGTGCAGGACACCGCCAACGGCCTGTCGGTCTATTTCCCGTCGCGCTCGGTCAGTACCGGCGCCGATGCCACGCTGGCCGACACGTACGCTCTGCTCGACATGCCGGCGTCGTTCAAGACGATGCTGAAGAATTTTGTTGCGGCCGCCAACGACAGCGCCCACGTGCTGACCATCGACGCCCCGCAGGTGGCCGGCGCCGCGCTCAGCGCCAACGTCTTCAGCAGTGCCGGCATGCGCGAAGCGTATGCGATCCTGTCCGCCGGCGACGATGGCGGACAGACGGACCGGATCGTGATCGACGGCATCATGCTGGCCGTTCCGAACGACTATGGCGGCATCGGCGTGCCGCTCGACCGCCAGTGGCTGATGCTCAACGGCCACCCGTTCGCGGTGACCGAGATCGAGCAGGAGCGCGACGGCGAGGGCAACATCATCGCCTATCACTATTCGATCCCGGTGCTGCACAACGGCGAGCGCTCGACGCTGCTGGTGCGCGAGCAGGGAAGCGGCCCTGATCGGCCGGAATTCGAGGTGATTGGCGTCTGGGCCGGGCTGGAAAACGGCAACCTGGCGTCGCGCAACGGCGAGCCGGTGCAGAAGGACGACAGGATCACGCTGCTGCGCGTGATCGCGAATCTGAACGCCAATACCTTCGAGGTGGTGGCGAGCCCGATGGCGCCGGAATTCGAGGCCGGGAGCATGGACTTTAGCCGCTTGCCGCTAGCGTCCGGGAATTACCGGCTGCGCTTCGCGGTGACCGACTACCGGGAAAGGAACGCCTTTTCCACGCCTTACGACTATCCGTAACCCCGACGGGCAGGGCGGCGCGGCCCACCGTTTTGCCCGGGCGCTGCCGATGGCAGCGCCGATCACGGCGGCGCCGGCGATGGCCGACGCCGCCGTCTGCATTTGCTAGAATGGGGCGTTTGTACAGCGCCGTATCCGGCGCACGCTTGCGCCGCCGCGATGCGGCGGCACCTCATGATGCGAAAACTTTCTCCCGTCCGTAAAACCCGCGCTTCCGGCCGCTTCAAATGGTGGCTGGAGCGCAGCAAGCGCCACTGACACCGGCGTCGCGCCGCCTTCGCGGCGGATAGAGAAAGCATGCCGCCGCTGTTCGCGCGCCGGCCCCGATTCCTGAGATCTGCAGAGGTTCGCCATGACCCAGTTCACTCCGCACGAACAGCAGTTCGAGCGCCAGCCGCTTGCCACTTCCACCTTGCAACAGGCCGTCCGCTATGCGCTGCCGGATGCGCGCGGCCATTTCGGCCCGTACGGCGGCAGCTTCGTCGCTGAAACCCTGACGCTGGCGCTGAACCAGCTGAAGGACGCCTACGCCCACTATCGTACCGACCCCGACTTCCGCGCCGAATTCGAGGACGAGCTGAAGCATTTCGTCGGCCGCCCGAGCCCGATCTACCATGCGCGCCGCTGGTCCGAGCAGATGGGCGGCGCGCAGATCTACTTCAAGCGCGAAGACCTGAACCACACCGGCGCCCATAAGATCAACAACGTGATCGGCCAGGCTCTGCTGGCCAAGCGCATGGGCAAGCCGCGCGTGATCGCCGAGACCGGCGCCGGCCAGCACGGCGTCGCCACCGCCACCATCTGCGCCCGCTTCGGGCTGGAATGCGTGGTCTACATGGGCAGCGAGGACGTCAAGCGCCAAGTGCAGAACGTGTACCGGATGGAACTGCTGGGCGCCAAGGTGGTGCCGGTCGAATCCGGCTCCAAAACCCTGAAGGACGCGCTGAACGAGGCGATGCGCGACTGGGTCACCAACGTCGAAAACACCTTCTACATCATCGGCACCGTGGCCGGGCCGCATCCGTATCCGATGATGGTGCGCGACTTCCAATCGGTGATCGGCGAGGAATGCCTGGTGCAGATGCCGGAGCGCGCCGGGCGCCAGCCGGATTACGTGGTGGCCTGCATCGGCGGCGGCTCGAACGCGATGGGGATCTTCTACCCGTACATCGACCACCACGACGTGCGGCTGGTCGGTGTCGAGGCGGCCGGCGACGGCATCGAGACCGGCCGCCATTCGGCGTCGCTGTTGGCCGGCTCGCCCGGCGTCTTGCACGGCAACCGCACCTATCTGCTGCAGGATGCCAATGGCCAGATCATCGAGACCCATTCGGTCTCGGCCGGCCTCGACTATCCGGGCGTCGGCCCCGAGCACGCGTGGCTGAAGGACAGCGGCCGCGCCCAGTACGTGTCGATCACCGACGACGAGGCGCTGGAAGCGTTCAATACCTGCTGCCGCATCGAAGGCATCATCCCGGCGCTGGAATCGAGCCACGCGTTGGCCTACGCCGCCAAGCTGGCGGCGACGCTGCCGAAGGACAAGATCGTGCTGGCCAACCTGTCCGGCCGCGGCGACAAGGACATGCACACGGTGGCGCAGCGCGCCGGCCGCGCCGCCTGAACCGATGCGCAGGCCTGGCGGCGACGGCAGCGTCCGTTTCCGCCCGGTCCGACCTTCCACCTTCCCGAGAAAATCCATGTCCCGTATCCAGTCCACCTTCGCCGCGCTGGCGGCCAGCAATAAAAAAGGCTTGATTCCCTTCATCACTGCCGGCGATCCGGCGCCGGAGCTGACGCTGCCGCTGATGCATGCGCTGGTCGAGGCCGGCGCCGACATCCTCGAGCTCGGCGTGCCGTTTTCCGATCCGATGGCCGAAGGCCCGGTGATCCAGCGCGCCTGCGAGCGGGCGCTGGCGGCCGGCGTGACGCTGTCGCAGGTGCTGCAGACCGTCGCCGAATTCCGCAAGAGCAATGCCACCACGCCGGTGGTGCTGATGGGCTACGCCAACCCGATCGAACGGATGGGGCAGGCCGAATTCGTGCGCGCCGCCGCCGCCGCCGGCGTCGACGGCACCATCGTGGTCGATTATCCGCCCGAGGAATGCGAGGAATTCAGCACGCTGATGCGCGAGCACCGGCTCGATCCGATCTTCCTCCTGGCGCCAACCTCGACCGAGGAACGCATCGGCCAGGTCGCCCGCTTCGGCAGCGGCTTCACCTATTACGTGTCGCTGAAAGGCGTGACCGGCGCCGGCCACATCGATACCGCCGAGGTGGCCGAACGCATCGCCGCGATCCGCCGCCAGGTCAGCCTGCCGATCGGCGTCGGCTTCGGCATCCGCGACGCCGCCACCGCGCGCGCGGTCGGCGCGGTGGCCGACGCGGTGGTGATCGGCAGCCGCATCATTTCCGAGATGGAAAGCCTGCCGCGCGAGCAGGCGGTGCCGGCGGCGCAGCGCTTCCTGGCCGGGATTCGCCAGGCGCTGGACGAGTAGCCTAGGTCGCTGTGGGAGTATGTCGTGATTTCGCAGGATTTTTGTCCGAGATAGGCGGCATGCTGGGGGAGTATCTATGCGGCCGCGGTTCCGGCGCCGACCGCCCGCCGGTGCGCCGGCGGCGGCCGCGCGTTGTACAATTCGGCTGCAAAAAAATCCGAAGAGGTCTTCATGAGTTGGCTTGAAAAACTCCTGCCGCCGCGCATCCAGCGCAGCGATGCGGGCGGCATCCGCAAATCCGTACCGGAAGGGCTGTGGGTCAAGTGCCCGTCCTGCGAAGCGGTGCTGTACCGCACCGACCTGGAATCGAACCAGCACGTCTGCCCCAAATGCAACCACCACATGCGCATCCGCGCGCGCGACCGCCTCGACGCGCTGCTCGACGAGGGCGGCCGCTATGAAATCGGCCAGGGCGCGCTGCCGGTCGATACGCTGAAGTTCAAGGACAGCAAGAAATACCCGGACCGCCTGAAGGCGGCGCTGGAAGCCACCGGCGAAACCGACGCGATGGTGGTGTTGGGAGGCGCCATCATGACGCTGCCGGTGGTGGTGGCCTGCTTCGAATTCGAATTCATGGGCGGCTCGATGGGTTCGGTGGTCGGCGAGCGCTTCGCGCGCGGCGCCCAGACCGCTCTGGAGCAGAAGGTGCCGTTCATCTGCATCACCGCCACCGGCGGCGCCCGCATGCAGGAAGGCCTGCTGTCATTGATGCAGATGGCCAAGACCACCGCGATGCTGACCAAGCTGTCGGAAAAGAAGCTGCCGTTCATCAGCGTGCTGACCGATCCGACCATGGGCGGCGTGTCGGCGTCGTTCGCCTTCATGGGCGACGTCGTGATCGCCGAGCCGAAGGCGCTGATCGGCTTCGCCGGCCCGCGCGTGATCGAGAACACGGTGCGCGAAAAACTGCCGGAAGGCTTCCAGCGCGCCGAATTCCTGCTGCAGAAGGGCGCGATCGACATGATCGTCGACCGCCGCAAGATGCGCGAGGAAATCGCCCGCCTGTTGGCGCTGCTGCAAAACCAGGCGGCCGACGCCGTCACCTGAGCAGGCGCCCGCCCCGGTCCGGGCGCGTTCGGACCGCTTGCCGCCGGCTTTTGCCGCCCCCGTTTTTGCCTCCGACCGCCATGTCCACCACCGCCCCCACCGTCTTGCCCGCCACTCTGCCGCAGTGGCTGACCCTGCTGGAAACCCGCCATCCGAGCGCGATCGATCTCGGGCTGGAGCGGGTCGCGCAAGTGAAGGAGCGGCTGGCGATCGGCTTCGACTGTCCGGTGATCACGGTCGGCGGCACCAACGGCAAGGGCTCGACCTGCGCGATGCTGGAGTCGATCCTGCTGCGCGCCGGCTACCACGTCGGCATGTACACGTCGCCGCACCTGATCGACTTCAACGAGCGTGTGCGTATCAACGGCGAGATGGCGGACGACGCCGCGCTGATGGCTGCCTTCGCCCGCGTCGAGGCGGCGCGTGGCGAGGTGTCGCTGACCTATTTCGAATTCACCACGCTGGCGGCGCTGTTGCTGTTCGCCGACGCCGGGCTGGATGCGGTGATCCTCGAGGTCGGGCTGGGCGGCCGGCTGGACGCGGTCAATGTGATCGACGCCGATGTAGCGGTCGTCACCAGCATCGACATCGACCATGCGGCGTATCTCGGTGACACGCGCGAAAAGATCGGCTTCGAGAAGGCCGGCATCTTCCGCGCCGGCAAGACCGCGATCTGCGCCGACCCGGTGCCGCCGCGCTCGCTGGTCGAGCACGCCGAGGCGATCGGCGCCGACCTCTGGCTGTTCGATCGCGACTTCAACTTCACCGGCGACAAGCAGCAGTGGAACTACGGCGGCCGCAACCAGCGCCGCAATGCGCTCGGCTATCCGGCGCTGCGCGGCGCCAACCAGCTGCTGAACGCATCGGCGGCGCTGGCGGCGCTGGAAGCGCTGCGCGAGCGGCTGCCGGTCGGCGCCCAGGAAGTGCGCAGCGGGCTGGTGCTGGTCGACCTGCCGGGGCGCTTCCAGGTGATGCCGGGACAGCCGCTGGTGATCCTGGACGTCGCCCACAACCCGCACGCGGCGGCGACGCTGGCGCAGAACCTGCGGCAGATGGCGTTCCACCCGTATACCTACGCGGTATTCGGCGCGATGCGCGACAAGGACATCGCCGGCATCATCGCCGCGATCGGCGAGCGCATCGACCACTGGTGCCTGACCGACCTGCCGCTGCCGCGCGCGGCGGCCGCCGCCGAGATCGAGCAGTTCCTGCTGGCCGGCGGCTTCACGCCGAGCGACCAGCCGAAGTCCGAGCGTAGCGTGCGCTGCTTCCCTGATCCGGCCGCAGCCTACGCCGATGCGCTAAAGCGGGCCGGCCAGAATGATAGAATCGTGGTTTTCGGATCGTTCGTGACGGTTGCCGGCGCGCTGGAGGCGCGGCGCGCGCAAAGCCATTGATCCGATCCCGATTGCCACGGATGCCACGCATCGCCAGCGCATGAAACTGTTTTCGATTTTCCGCAAGGGCAAGCCGGCGTCCGCCGCCGGCGGCGACGATTTTTACTCACGCGCGGAAGAAGAACCGGCTCCGCCGCGCGCCAAGCGCGGCGCCAAGGCGGCCCGGCGCGAAGCAGCCGATCCGGCGCTGCCGGAAAAGAAGCGCGCGCGCCGGCGCCTGGTCGGCGCGGTGGCGCTGGTGCTGGCGATGGCGATCGGCCTGCCGATGATCCTCGATTCGGAACCGAAACCGCTGTCCAGCGACATCTCGATCCAGATTCCCTCCAAGGGCAAGACCCTGCCGCCGGCTCCGGCCCCGGCTGCCGAACCGGCGCCGGCCCAGCCAACCCAACCGGCGCAGCCGGCCGTTCCGCAACCGCTGCCAGCC
>JBAUJK010000145.1:0-6465 GCA_049683695.1 Burkholderiaceae bacterium | reverse complement strand
CTGCAGGACGACCAGGTGCACTACAACGGCCAGCCGGTGGCGCTGGTGGTCGCGGAGACCTTGCAGCAGGCACAGGCGGCCGCCGCGCTGCTGTCGATCGACTACCGGCGCCAGCCGGCCGCGCTCGACTTCGGCGCCGCCCGCGCGCACGCGCATTCGCCCGGCAAGGTGCTGGATGCGGACGCCGACTCGCGCCGCGGCGACCTGCCGGCCGGACTGGCGGCGGCAGTCCATCGGCGCACGCTGACCTACACGACGCCGATGCAGCACCACAACCCGATGGAGCCGCACGCGACGCTGGCCGCCTGGGACGGCGAGCGGCTGACGCTGCACGATTCGACCCAGTACGTGGCCGGCGTGCAGAGGGTGCTGGCGGCGACCTTCGGCATCCCGGCCGCGCAGGTGCGCGTGCTGTGCCCGTTCGTCGGCGGCGGTTTCGGCGGTAAGGGCTCGGCCTGGTCGCACGTGGTGCTGGCGGCGCTGGCGGCGCGCCAGTGCGGGCGGCCGGTGCGGCTGGTGCTGCAGCGACCGCAGCTGTTCGGCCCGGTCGGCGGCCGCCCGCGGACCGAACAGACGCTGGAGCTCGGCTGCGACGGCGACGGCCGCCTGACCGCGCTCGAACACCGCGTGGTGTCGAACACCTCGACGATCGAGGACTGGACCGAATCGGCGGCGCTGGTCACGCGCATGCTGTACGCCTGCCCGAACCTCGCCACTTCGCACCGGCTGGCGCGGCTGAACGTCGGCACCCCGACCTTCCAGCGCGCGCCGGGCGAAGCCACCGGCAGCTTCGCGCTGGAAAGCGCGCTCGACGAGCTGGCGCAGGATGCCGGCCTCGACCCGATCGCGCTGCGGCTGGCCAACTACGCCGAGCGCGATCCGGAGCGCGGCCTGCCGTTTTCCAGCAAGGCGCTGCGCGAATGCTACCGGGTCGGCGCCGAGCGCTTCGGCTGGCAGCGGCGCGATCCGCGTCCGCGCTCGATGCGGCAGGGGCCGTGGCTGGTCGGCATGGGCATGGCCAGCGCGACGCGGCCGGCCAAGCGCAGCCCGGCGGCGGCGCGCGTGCGGCTGTTGGCCGACGGCTGGGCCGAGGTCGGCTCCAGCACCGAAGACATCGGCACCGGCACCTACACCGTGATGACGCAGATCGCCGCCGATGCGCTCGGCTACGCGCCGCGCCGGATACGTTTCGAACTGGGTGACACGGCGCTGCCGGAAGCGCCGATCTCGGCCGGCTCGATGACGGTCGAAAGCGTCGGCGCCGCGGTGCACGCGGCCTGCCTGGCAGCGCGCCGGCGCCTGATCGGCATTGCGCTGGCCGACCCGGCTTCGCCGCTGGCCGGATCGGCGCCGGACCAGGTGGTGCTGCAGGGCGGCCGGCTGCGGCTGGCCGCCGATCCGGCGCGCGGCGAAGAGGCGGCGGCCGTGATTGCCCGCCACGGCGCCCCGGTCGAGGCGCGCGCCGACAGCCAGGCCGGCGACGAGGAGCAGAAATATTCGATGCACAGCTTCGGCGCCGTATTCGCCGAAGTGCACGTCGATTCCGCGCTCGGCATCGTGCGCGTGCCGCGCGTGGTCGGCGCCTACGGCGTCGGCAATCTGATCAATCAGAAGACCGCGTACAGCCAGCTGATGGGCGGCATCGTCTGGGGCATCAGCCTGGCGCTGTTCGAGGAATCGGTGCCGGATCCGCGCGATGGCCGCTTCGTCAACGCCAACCTGGCCGAATACCACGTGCCGGTCAATGCCGACATCGGCGACATCGAGATCGTGGTGGTGCCGGAGCGCGATCCGCACGTCAACCCGCTCGGCGCCAAGGGCATCGGCGAAGTCGCCACCACCGGCGTCGCCGCCGCGATCGCCAACGCCGTGTATCACGCCACCGGCCGCCGCGTGCGCGAGTTGCCGATCACGCTCGACAAGCTGCTGATATAGAGCAGATTCGGCCTGACTGGCTTGCCGATGCCGGCCGCCTTGCCCCCGGCACGGCGTTGCGCCTCCTGGCCGTAGCCCCGCTACGGCGCGTAGCCCCGCTACGGCGCGTCGCCGCGCCTTGTGCCAGCGGCAATCCGCCTCGGCCTCGATAAGCCGGTCAGGCCGAATCTGCTCTAGGGACGGTACCGCGGCAGCGGCGGCGTCGATTGACGGCAAGGCGGAGACTGGCATAGGCTGCCGCCAACGGGGTGCGCGGCCGGTGCGTCATGGCAGCCCGAAACAAAACAAGGAGACCGACATGAAAACCCTGGTTGACCAGCTCGCCCAGTACGCCGCCTATCATCGCGACCGCCGTAACATCGCCACCCACCTGGCCGGCATCCCGATCATCGTGTTCGCGATCACGGTGCTGCTGTCGCGCCCGGTCTTCGAGCTGGGCGGCATCGCCGTCACGCCGGCGACGCTGGCGGTGCTGCTGACGGTGATCTACTACTTCGCGCTCGACCTGCGCTACGGCCTCGTGATGGCGCTGCTGCTGGCGGCTTCGCTGTGGGGTGCGCAGGGCGTGGCGGCGCTGCCGACTGCGACCTGGCTGACGGCCGGCATCGGCCTGTTCGTGTTCGGCTGGATCCTGCAGTTCATCGGCCATTTCTGGGAAGGCAAGAAGCCGGCCTTCGTCGACGACCTGATCGGCCTGATCATCGGACCGCTGTTCGTGGTGGCCGAAGTCGGCTTCGCGCTCGGGCTCGGCAATGCGGTGCGCGACGAGATCGAGCGCCGCGTCGGACCGACCCACGGCGGCCGGGCGGCTCCGGCCGGCGGCCGCTAGCCGCGGATACTCCCTGGCATGACGGCTTGTGCCGGAGGGAGTGCGTCCGCAATTTAGGCATACTCCCCATATAACAGGTTCTGAGAAATTAGAGTATTGCCCCGAAGCCATTTCCGCCCGCCGGTGCTAACCTGCCTGCTTTTCCTGCGCAGGGCGCCGCCGGCCGGCGGCGCGACATCATGACCGCTACGCCCTATCCACACCTGCTGGCGCCGCTCGACCTCGGTTTCACCACGCTGAAGAACCGCGTCATCATGGGTTCGATGCATACCGGCCTGGAAGACCGCTTCTACCATTACCCGAAGCTGGCCGCCTATTTCCGCGAACGCGCGCGCGGCGGCGTCGGACTGATCATCACTGGCGGCATCGCACCGAACCGCAGCGGCTGGCTGGCGCCGTTCGGCGGCACGCTGAACACCGCCTTCGACGTGCGCAACCACCGGCGCCTCACGCGCGCGGTGCACGAGGAAGGCGGCAAGATCGCGCTGCAAATCCTGCACGCCGGCCGCTACGGCTACCAGCCGCTGGTGGTGTCGGCCTCGGCGCTGAAGTCGCCGATCTCGCCGTTCAAGCCGCGCGCGCTGACCGAGCGCGGCATCGAAAAGACCATCGCCGACTATGCCCGCTGCGCGCGGCTGGCCAAGCGCGCCGGCTACGACGGCGTCGAGATCATGGGCAGCGAAGGCTATCTGCTGAACCAGTTCCTGTGCGCGCGCACCAATCTGCGCAACGACCGCTGGGGCGGCCCGCTGGAAAACCGGATGCGGCTGGCGGTCGAGGTGGTGCGCCGCGTGCGCGCCGCGGTCGGCAGCGACTTCATCATCGTCTACCGCCATTCGCTGCTCGACCTGGTCGAAGGCGGCAACAACTGGGAGGAAACGGTGGCGGTCGCGCAGGCG
Source organism: Burkholderiaceae bacterium (assembly GCA_049683695.1). Lineage (GTDB taxonomy): Bacteria > Pseudomonadota > Gammaproteobacteria > Burkholderiales > Burkholderiaceae_D > DATJCV01. The sequence goes on along the minus strand of JBAUJK010000145.1, from coordinate 2,802 downwards.
CTGGAGCGCGCCGGCGTGACGATCTTCAACATGGGCATCGGCTGGCACGAGGCGCGCGTGCCGACCATCGTCACCTCGGTGCCGCGCGCCGCCTTCGCCAGCCTGGCCGGGCGCCTGCGGCAACAGGTGTCGGTGCCGGTGGTGGCATCGAACCGGATCAACACGCCGGCGGACGCCGAAGGCATCCTGGCGCGCGGCGACGCCGACCTGATTTCGATGGCGCGGCCGTTCCTGGCCGATCCGGATTTCGTCAACAAGGCCGCCGCCGGCCGCGCCGACGAAATCAATACCTGCATCGCCTGCAACCAGGCCTGCCTCGACCATATCTTCGTCAACCGGCGCGCCAGCTGCCTGGTCAATCCGCGCGCCGGCTACGAGACCGAGCTGGTCTACCGCAGGAGCGCGCAGCCAAAGAAGATCGCGGTGGTTGGCGCCGGCCCGGCCGGACTGTCGGCCGCCACCGTCGCCGCGCGCCGCGGCCATGCGGTGACGCTGTTCGAGGCGGGCAGCGCGATCGGCGGCCAGTTCCGGCTGGCGATGAAGATTCCCGGCAAGGAAGAATTCGCCGAAACCCTGCGCTACTACCGGCGCCAGCTGGAGCTGACCGGCGTCGGGCTGGAGCTCAATACCCGCGTGACGCGCGAGGAATTGCTGGCGCAGGGCTTCGACCACGTGATCGTCGCCACGGGCGTGGTGCCGCGCACGCCGCCGATTCCCGGCATTGACCATCCGAAGGCGATTTCGTACTACGACCTGTTGAACGACGGCGTGCCGCCCGGCCGCCGCATCGCCATCATCGGCGCCGGCGGCATCGGCTTCGACGTCGGCGAGTACCTGCTGCACGACCGCAGCGTGCGGCTGCCGGTACCGCTGGCGCACTGGCTGGACGAATGGGGCATCGATCTGGACGCACGCGAAGCCGGTGCCGGCGGCTTGCGGCCGCCGCGGCTGCCGCCGCCATCGCGCGAAATCTATTTGCTGCAGCGCAAGGCCGGCCGCCTCGGCGCCGGCCTCGGCAAGACCACCGGTTGGGTGCACCGTGCCACGCTGCAGCAGCATGGCGTGCGCATGCTGGGCGGCGTCGAATACCGCCGGATCGACGACGCCGGCCTGCACATCGTGCACGACGGCAGCGAGCGCCTGCTGGAAGTCGACCAGGTCGTGATCTGCGCCGGCCAGGAAGCGCTGACCGAACTGATGCCGTCCGAGCCGGCCGCGGCCGGCCCGCGCTTCCACCTGATCGGCGGCGCCAAGCTGGCCGCCGAGCTGGACGCCAAGCGCGCGATCCGCGAAGGGGCGGAACTGGCCGCCAGCCTGTAGCGGCGCGCCGACAAAGCCGGAACAGCGCGCCAAAGCGCAGTGAATTCGGTCGATCGGACGGCAGCGGCGGTGTTACCATCGCTGCACCTTCGCTTCGAGTCCGCCATGTCCCGCCGAACCGCCCTCCTCGCCGCCGCCCTCATTGCCGCTCTGGCCGGCTGCAGCAGCGTTCCGCTCGATCCGGTCCGGCCGGCGGCACCGGCGGTCCCGGCGCCAGCGGTGGAAACCACGCGCGACGCCACCTCCACCGCCGCCACGCTGGATGGCTACAAGTACGACCTTGCCAACCGCATCGCGCAGACCAGCCCGGTCCAGGTGTTCGTCGGCCGTCCGCAGGCGCTGCTGCGCTCGGTGGTGGTGGTCAAGTACCAAGTAGATGCGTCCGGACGCCTGATGCGCAGCGAGATCCTGCGCTCGAACCGCGACCGCGTCACCGAAAGCACGGCGCTGGCGACCCTGCGCAAGGCGGCGCCGTTCCCGAAACCGGCGCCGCACCTGCTGCGCCACGGCCGCGTCGAAGTCATGGAAACCTGGCTGTTCAACAACGACGGCCGCTTCCAGCTGCGCAGCATCGCCGAGCCGCAGATGGCCGAATAGGCCGCGCCCACCGCGGTTTTTGCGCTACAGCAAGACCAGGTCGGCCACCGCCGGCAGCGGCTTGCTTCCGCTACGTTTCTCGCCTAACATCGGTTAAATCCGGTGCGTCGCATCGACCGTACCTCATCCGAATACCGATTCCCCCTACGCTACAAATCAGGCAGTACCGTGCCAAGCGCGGGACTTGGTGTTAGCTCACGATTGGAAAATAGAATGAACCAACGCCCTGGCATCATCATCTCGAGTCTCGACCTCGAACGGCTGGAACGGCTGCTGGAATCCGATGCCTACCGCAATCTGCCGGCGATCGACGCGCTGCAGACCGAACTCGACCGCGCCACCATCGTCTCGCCCGAGGAAGTGCCGCCGGAAGTCATTACGATGAATTCGTCGGTGAAGTTCGTCGACGATGCCACCGGCACCGAATTCCGGCTGTCGCTGGTCTATCCCGGTCAGACCGACGTGCCGGACGCGGTGTCGGTGCTGGCGCCGGTCGGCAGCGCGCTGTTGGGCCTGTCGGTCGGACAGTCGATTTCCTGGCAGGCGCCGGGCGGCCGCGAACTGCGCCTGCGCGTGCTGGAAGTCACCTATCAACCGGAAGCGCACGGCGAATTCCACCGCTAGCCCGGACATGCACGACCAGCCGCCGCCGTCAGCCAGCGCCTCGGTCGCGCGCCGGCTGCCATGAACGGCGGCTGGTTCGCCACCAATGCGGCCGCCGCGCTGCTGTTGCCGCCGATCAATCTCGTCATTCCCTGCGCGCTCGGGCTGCTGCTGCGCCGGCGCTGGCCGCGCGCCGGCCTGGCGCTCGGGCTGGTATCGCTGGCGCTGCTGCTGTTGCTGTCCACCAAGGCTGGCGCCCGCTTGCTGGTGCAGCCGCTGGAA
>JBAUJK010000144.1:0-6515 GCA_049683695.1 Burkholderiaceae bacterium | reverse complement strand
GGCGTACGCCGCGCCCGGTTGCCGGCCGCCGCGGCGGCCGGGCGCCGGTGGGCGATGGCGGGATGCGGCCGGCGACCACCCTTTTCTCTTACCTCTGCGGAGCAACGATGTTCAGGAATCTCTCAATCAAGCTGCGCCTGATCGGCACCATGGCCTTCATGGGCATCATGCTGATCATTGGCGGCGCCATGGGCGTGTTCGGGCTGCAAGACGCCAACCGCTCGCTCGAGCACGTCTACGGCAACCGGTTGGCGTCGGCCACGGCGATCGACACCTCGCTGGTGCGCATGCTGCAGCAAAGGACCGCGCTCAGCCGCCTGGTCCAGCGCCCGGACACCGAAGACGCGCCGGAAATCATGCGGCGCGCGCAGCAGTTCGGCGAACAGTCGGATGAAGCCTGGAAAGCCTACCTGGCGCTGCCGTCCAGCGAGGAGGAAAAGCAGCTGGCGGCGACCGTCGCCGCCAAGCGCGACATCTACCTGCGCGACGGCATCGCCGCGCTGACGACCGCGATCCAGGCCGACAACCGCGAGGAAAGCGGGCGCCTGATGTTCGAAAAGCTCGGCCCGCTGTTCTGGCCGGTCGAGGAAAGCATGAAGGCGCTGACCACTTACCAGTCGAAGTCCGCCGCCGAGCTCTACGCCGCCAGCCAGCAGACCTTCCGTATCTTCCGCATCCTGGCGATCGCCGGCGTCGCCTTCGGCCTGCTGGTGGTGGCGCTTTCCGCCTTCTTCCTGGTGCGCGCGATCATGCGGCCGCTGCAGGAGACGCTTGGCCACTTCGAAGCGATCGGCCGCGGCGACCTGAACCGCCGCATCGAAACCGATTCCGGCAATGAAATGGGGCGGCTTTTGCGCGGTCTGCAGCGGATGCAAGCAAACCTGATCGAGACGGTGCGCGAGGTGCGCGACGGCAGCGGCGCGATCGGCGTTGCCACCCACCAGATCGCCGCCGGCAATGCCGACCTGTCGTCGCGTACCGAACAGCAAGCCAGTTCCCTTGAAGAAACCGCCTCGTCGATGGAAGAACTGACTTCCACCGTCAAGCAAAATGCCGACAATGCACGGCAAGCCAATCAGCTGGCGGTGTCGGCCTCGTCGGTCGCCGAAAAGGGCGGCTCTGTCGTCGCGCAAGTGGTCGACACAATGGACTCGATCAATGCGTCGTCGAAAAAGATCGTCGACATCATCGGCGTCATCGATGGCATCGCGTTCCAGACCAATATCCTGGCGCTGAATGCGGCGGTCGAAGCGGCCCGCGCCGGCGAGCAGGGACGCGGCTTTGCGGTGGTGGCGTCCGAAGTGCGCAACCTGGCGCAGCGCTCGGCCGCGGCGGCCAAGGAAATCAAGACGCTGATCGACGATTCGGTCGGCAAGGTCGAAACTGGAGCCGATTTGGTCCATCAAGCAGGCACGACGATGCAAGACATCGTCGACAGCGTCAAGCGTGTCACCGACATCATGGCCGAGATTACGGCGGCGTCGGCCGAGCAGACCGACGGCATCGACCAGATCAACCAGGCAATTACGCAAATGGACCAGGTTACGCAACAGAATGCGGCGCTGGTCGAGGAAGCGGCGGCGGCGTCCGAAGCGATGCAGGAGCAAGCCAGCAAGCTGGCGCAAGTGGTCAGCGTATTCACGCTGGACGGCACTGGCCCAACTACAGTGCCGGCGACCGAGCTGCGCACCGTGACGAGGAAGGCGCCGCCGGCGTTGGCTGGCCAAGCTAGGCGTCGGATAAGCCCCGCCCACAAGACCAGCGCCGTGTCCGCGCGGCTGGTGGCTGGTAGTCTCAGCGAGGAGTGAGGGCAATTCTAATCGGCCGTACCAAGCGGGCGCCGGCGCAAGGGCCGATTCGAGAAATAGCTGCCCGTTCCTCATGAGGCCGGCGCCAAGGAAGGCTACGCCTGCATGGAGTGCATTGAAAAAAACCCAAAAGCGCTACCATGAAGCAACTTGTATCGCAGTCTAGAAAACTCCTGCGCATCAAGCCAGATTTCCCAAGCCTGCGCACACGCCTGTTGTTACTAGGCGCAGGATCACTGTTGCCGGTGATAGCCTTGCTGATGTTTCAAGGCTTACGCGATTACGATCTGGCCAAGGAGCGCCTGCTCCTGCAGGCGGAATCGTTTGCGTATCAGATCGCGATGTTTTCCAAGGAAACGGTGCCCGAGCCGTACGATTACTTGGGCCATCTGGCGACCGTGCCCGAAGTGCTGCAGGACGGAGCCGGTTGCGCCGAGTTCCTGACTTCGGCATTGAAGGCGGCCTCCTACTTCGACGATATCTTCGTGATGAGTCACGACGGCGAAATGGTCTGCTCGGGGACACCCCCTACTGCCACCCTGTATCTGTCCCAGGGCAATTCAAGTTATCTCCAGCGCGCACGGGAGGGCCGCACTTTTGCCATCGGGGATTTTGAGATTGGCAACAACCGCTCCAAATCGACGCTGGTGTTTGCCTTGCCGGTGTTGAATGATGCGGGAGAGGTTTCCCGCATCCTTGGCGTCGCGGTCAACCTGTCGCGGCTCGGAGAGTCGTTTACCCGGGCGCTGGCCAGTGATACGAATTTCGCGGATGTGGTGACGACTGCGGTGGATGCATCCGGTCTGGTAGTCGCCTCGACGCAGGATTACCAGAATGTCGGTAGGAGCGTACCTGAATGGGACCGCATCGGACCCAAGCTGGCCGAGGCCGACCGTTATACCTCCAGCGAGAGCTGGCGCGACGGCGTGGTTCGCACCACCACCTATCTGCCGGTATTTTCGTCCGGTGCTGCGCCTCTGTATTTGCGGGTGGGCGTACCGCTAGCAACGCCGCTTGCGGCAATCCGGCGCGACACTCTCTTCAATTTCCTGCTGCTCTCGCTGATCGTATTGAGCGCCATGCCGGCGGCGTGGTGGCTCGGCCATTGGCTGGTCCTGAAGCCGGTGCGCATCCTGACGCAAACGGCCGGTTTGTTGGGCGATGGCGTGATGAGCGCGCGCACCGGCTTGGCGGATAGCGGCGGCGAGATTGGCAAACTGGCGCGGCGCTTCGATGAGATGGCAGCGCAATTGCAAATCCAGCACGACACGCTGCGGCGCATCAGTCGCGTGCAGGCGCTGCGGGGCGCCACCAACAGCGCCATGATTCGAGCCGAAAACGAGAAATCTTTGCTGGTCGATATCTGCCGCATCGTCTGCCAGATCGGCGGCTATCAATTGGCCTGGGTTGCCTACGCGGAGCCGGGCGTTCCCGGCAACGTCCTGGAGGTGCAGGCCCATGCCGGGGCCGACGAAGAGCTGCTGGCCGACTTCCTGTTTGCCGGTTCGGACGATAGCGAAATGGACGTCGGGCCGGTGATCACGGCGCTGCGCTCCGGCGCGGTTCAGGTATTCCACGATCTGGCAGTGGCGCGCAATGTCGCTCCGTGGAGGCTAGCGGTAGCGCGGCGCGGATTTGCCACCGCAATCGGCCTACCGATTCGGGCCGGCCAAGAAGTGATTGGTGCGTTGGGGATTTTTTCGAACGATCCAAACGCCTTCGGCAGCGAGGAAATCCAACTCCTGACCGAAGCCGTCGATGATGTCGCCTTTGGCATATCGGCATTGCGCGCCGCGATAGAGGCACAGCGCAGCCACGAATTCCTCGGCTTGGTCATGGACAACATGCCGAGCATGGTGTTCGTCAAGGATATTGAGGAACTGCGTTTTGTTAGCCTGAATCCTGCCGGGGAGCGCCTGATTGGCTTCCGCGAAGAGGAAGTCGTCGGCAAAACTAACCACGACCTATTCCCAACGGCACAGGCGGATTTTTTTGCCGACCACGATCGCAAAGCCCTGAGTAACTCAGAAACACTCTGGGTCATCGACGAACCCCTGACCAGCAAAACCGGCGAAGTCAAGATATTGCAAACGAAAAAGCTGATCTTGACGGACGCGGAAGGTCAGCCAAAGTACGTGTTGGGGATCTCCGAGGACATTACGGAACGGAAGAAAACCGACGAACGGCTGACATATCTAGCGACGCATGATGGCTTGACCGGGCTGCCAAACCGGCATCTTCTGATGGACCGTTTGTCCCATGCTTGGTCACGCGCCGCACGAGGTCATGGCGTATTGGCAGTCTTGTATATCGATCTCGACGGCTTCAAGGAAATCAACGACACCATCGGTCATTTCGCCGGCGACGAGTTACTCAAGGCCGTTTCGGCGCTGTTGAGGAGCATGGTGCGTGCGGTGGACACCGTCGCCCGCGTCGGCGGCGACGAGTTCGTGCTGATACTGGAAGAAGTGAGGCGGCCATCCGACGTAACGGCTCTCGCGGAAAAAATCGGAGGCCAGTTCGAGCAGCCGTTCACGGTGGCAGGGCAAGAGATTTTTATTGGTGCCAGCATCGGCATAAGCCTTTATCCGGGTGAGGCGGAGAGTTTCGAGGAGTTGCTGCGGATGGCGGATATCGCGATGTATCAAGCGAAGTCCGGGGGGCGTAACGGTCATGCCTATTATTCGCCGAGCATGCAAGCTGGATCGAAAGACCGGCTAGCGACGCGCAATCTTCTGCGGCACGCGATCGAACGGAACGAACTGGTGCTGCACTACCAGCCCAAGGTCTCGCTGCAGACCGGCAAACTGGTCGGCGCGGAAGCACTGCTCCGTTGGGACAGCAAGGAGCTGGGATTGGTGTCGCCAGCCAACTTCATTCCGCTGGCCGAAGAAAGCGGCCTAATCGTGCCGATCGGCGAATGGGTGCTGCGCACCGCCTGCGCCCAGGCCAGGCGGTGGCAACAGTCAGGCACCACCCAATTTGTGATGGCGGTGAACCTGTCTGCCCGCCAGTTGCGCGAAGCCGGCTTGTTGGAAAGAATCCAGCAGATCCTGGAAGAGACTGGCCTGGATGCCGGCCGACTGGAACTGGAAGTGACCGAAAGCACCTTCATGGACCGGGAAACCAACGCCATCCAGTTACTGAATCAGATTTCCGATACCGGTATCGGGCTAGCAGTAGACGATTTCGGTACTGGCTATTCCAGCCTGGCGTATCTGAAGCGCCTACCGGTGAATGTGCTGAAGATTGACCAGTCGTTTGTCAAAGGACTGACCTCCGATGAAAACGATGCCGCCATCGTCACCGCCATCGTTGCGATGGCCAAGTCACTGCACCTGTGTGTCACAGCGGAAGGCGTCGAAACCGTCGAGCAGCTAGCGATTCTGAAAAATCTTCAATGCGACCAATATCAGGGTTTCCTGTTTAGCGAGCCGTTGCGGGCTGATGAATTCGAGCGACTGCTACTTAAGCCAGCCTGAGCCGTTCTGGTCCTGGCACCGGCTCCAGTCCACACCAGTGCATCAATTTCGCTCCTCGGCACATGGGAGTTTTTTCGCTCTTTCGCAACTAATCGATCTCTGTTCTGTTTGAAGATTCGGCCGAATTTTCCAGGCCAAGCGGCGGCGTACTAGTCCGCAGTGTGGAAAAATCTGGCGATGCGATAGGCACTGGCAGAATACGCTTCTAGAAAAGATCCCGGCTCCTCGCCGTCAACGCTCCCAGCAAGTGGGACAAATCGACCAGCCGTTTCGCCACCAGGTTGCGCACTCCCCTTCGCGCTGCCAAATGCCACATACACCGAGCAGCGACGCGCCCAGCAGTTCTTTGCGCTGGCGGTCGACCAGGTCGCGCCACACAATCACGTTGACCGTGCCGGTTTCGTCTTCCATCGTCAGGAAGATGACACCCTTCGCGGTTTCAGGCCGATACCGCACCGTCACGATGCCGCAAGCGCGTGCGACCTGACGATCGGCAAAGGTATTGAGTACCTCGGCGGGCAAGAAGCGCAGTTGGGCAAGCCGCGGTCGTAACAGCGCCAGCGGATGGCGCCCGAGCGTCAAGCCGAGCGCGCAGTAGTCGCGGACGATGTCCTCCGCTTCCGACGGCACCGCTATCCTGCCCGCCGCTCCGGCGAACGCCGGAACGGCGGGGGAACTACCAGAGGCGGCGCATCACCAGCGGCGCTACGTCAGCCGTGGAAGCGCCCGCCGCCGGCCACCTTGCGCGCGATCAGCGGCGAGATCCGGTAGCGGTCTTCGCCATACGCCTCGCCCAGGTGGCGCAGCACCGTCAGCAGGTACGGCAGGCCGATGGCATCGGCCCAGGCCAGCGGACCGCGCGGGTAGTTGACGCCCTTCTGCATCGCCAGGTCGGCGCCGGCGGCGTTGCAGACGCCCTGGTTGACGGCGTCGGCCGCCTCGTTGGCCAGCATCGCCACCGTGCGCATCACCGCCATGCCGGGCACGTCGTCCAGCCGCGAGACCGCAAAACCCGCCGCCTGCAGCAGGCCGACCAGCGCCCGCCAAGCGCCGTCGCTGCACTGGTCGGCCGCTGCCAGCGCCACCCGCTTGGCGCTGCCGTAGTCGAGCGCGAGGTCGAGCAGCACGGTATCGGCGATGCCGCTGTCCGCCGCGCGCCGGGTCGCGCTGCGGCCGTCGGTCAGGTACAGGCGGGCGCTGCCGCATTCGATCAGCGCCGCGCTCT
>JBAUJK010000143.1:0-2562 GCA_049683695.1 Burkholderiaceae bacterium | reverse complement strand
GGCTTGGCCGGCGCCACCGCCTGCAGCGACGGCGGCGCCGGCGGGTCGTCCGGTTTCTTGCCGAGCAGGACATAGTCGAGCGCGGCGCGCACGATCGGCGCCGCCGCCTGCGCGCCGAAGCCGCCGTTCTCGACGATGATCGCGATCGCGATGCGCGGCTGGTCGACCGGCGCGAACGCGGTGTACAGCGCGTGGTCGTGGTGGCGCGCGTCGATCTTGCTGGCGTCGTATTTTTCGTTCTTCTTGATCGCGATCACCTGCGAGGTGCCGGTCTTGCCGGCCGACTCGTAGCCTGCGTTGGCGAATACCCGGCGCGACGTGCCCTCCAGCGTGACGCCGACCATCGCGTGCTTGATGATGTCGATGTTCTTCTGTTGCAGCGGGATGCGGTAGCTTTCCTTCGGCACCGTCAGCGTGCGCTGGTGGGTTTCCGGATCTTCGATCGCCTGCACCAGGTGCGGCTTCATCACCACGCCGTTGTTGGCCAGGATCGCGGTCGCGTGCGCCAGCTGCAGCGGCGTAAACGCGTTGTAGCCCTGGCCGATGCCGAGCGAGATCGTCTCGCCGGCGAACCACTTCTTCTGCTCCGGCTTCCTGTACGCGTTGCGCTTCCAGGTTGTCGACGGCAGGAGGCCGGCGCGCTCGTGCTCGAGGTCGATGCCGGTCAGCTGGCCGAAGCCGAACGGCTTCATGAAATCGTGGATCCGGTCGACCCCCATGTCATTGGCCAGCACGTAGTAATAGGTGTCGCAGGAATGCACGATCGACTTGTACATGTCGACCGTGCCATGGCCGCCTTCCTTGTCGTCGCGGAACTTGTGGTTGCCGAGCCAGAAATAGCCGGGATCGGAGATCGTATCCTGCGGCTTGCGAAAGCCGAGTTCCAGCGCCGCCAGCGACATGAACGGCTTGTAGGTCGAACCGGGCGGATAGGCGCCCGACAGCGGCCGGTTGACCAGCGGCTTGTCGGGCGAATTGTTCAATTCGTCCCAACTCTGCTGGTCGATGCCGTCGATGAACAGGTTGGGGTCGAAGCCGGGGCGCGACACATAGGCCAGGATATCGCCGGTGGCCGGCTCGATCGCCACCAGCGCGCCGCGGCGGTCGCCGAAGGCCTGCTCGACCACCTTCTGCAGCTCGATGTCGATCGACAGGATCAGGTTGTGGCCGGGCGTGGCCGGCGTGCGCGACAGCGAGCGCACCGCGCGGCCGCTGGCGGTAACTTCGACCTCCTCGTAGCCGGTGGTGCCGTGCAGGTATTTCTCATAACTCTTTTCGACGCCTTCCTTGCCGATGTGGTTGCTGCCGGCGTAGTTGGCACTGTCCTCGCTCTGCTCGATCTGCTCGGCGTCGCGCGCGCTGATGCGGCCGATGTAGCCGATCACGTGTGACGCCGCCTCGCCCAGCGGATACTGGCGGAACAGCCGCGCCTCGACCTCGACGCCGGGAAAGCGGTAGCGCTGCGCGATGAAGCGCGCCACCTCTTCATCGGACAGGCGGGTACGGATCGGCACGCTTTCGAACTTGCGCGAATCCTCCAGCAGGCGCCGGAAATTGCGGCGCTGGCGCGGCGTGATCTCGATCAGGGTGGCCAGCTCGTCGATCACGTCGTCGAGCTTGCCGTCGAGCTTGGACGGCGTGATTTCCAGCGTGTAGGCCGAATAGTTGCGTGCCAGGACCACGCCGTTGCGGTCGAGGATCAGGCCGCGGTTCGGCACCACCGGCACCACCGAAATCCGGTTGTCCTCGGCCTGCGCCGCGTACTGGTCGTGGCGCACCACCTGCAGCCAGACGAAGCGCGTCACCAGCAGGCCGAAACACAGCAGCACGAACAGCGCCACCGCCGACAGCCGCAGGCGGAACAGGTACAGCTCGCGTTCGGTATTCTTGAAGTCGGTCATGCTCGAATCAGGCACCCGGCGCCGTCATGGCCGGAGCCGTCACAGCGGGCGGGTGTCATCACGGTTGACAGCGCGCCGCTGCGGCGCCAGCAACAGCCAGGTCACCAGCGGCCACAGCGCCGTCGACAGCAGGCTTTCGGCGAAATACAGCCAGCCGGGGAAGGCGCCGCCGGCCATCATCCGGATCAACAGCTGCACCAGTTGCGCCAGCAGCAGCAGCGGCAGCACGTGCAGCGCCTGGGTGCCGATCGGGAACCACAGCACGCGGCGGTGGATCATGATCGCGAAATACGACAGCAGCGTGTAGGCCAGCGCGTTTTCGCCGAGCAGGCTGGCATCGTGCACGTCCATCAGCAGCCCCATGAAGAAGGCGACGCCGATGCCGACCTTGCGCGGCTGGTGGATGCTCCAGAACACCAGGATCAGCGCCACGAAGTCCGGCACCGACAGCCAGCGCCCCCACGGCAGCAGGTTGAGCGCGAACGCCACCACCAGGCTGGCGGCAATGAACAGGCCGGAAGCCGGCAGCAGAATGTATTGCGGGCGGTTCATCGGTTGATCCCCTGGGCCGGCGCTTGCTTCTTCGGCGCCGCCGGCGTCGGTGCCGGCCGCTCGCGCGGTGCCGCCGCATCGGTCTTGGCGCGCTGGCGCGCGGCACGGG
>JBAUJK010000142.1:0-49013 GCA_049683695.1 Burkholderiaceae bacterium | reverse complement strand
GCGCGCTGCTGGCAGCGGCCGCGTTGCTGCTGCGCGGCCGGATGCGCGAGGTGCCGGCGCACTATCCGGACGAGTTGCGCGGCTGGAGCAGCAGCTCCGCGCTCGAGTATCCGCTGGAACTTGAACTGAATGGCGCGCGCCATGCGCTTTCGGCGCGATCGCTCGGCGCCGGCCGCTGGCAGTTGCGCGACGAGAATGGCGACGAACATGAGATACGGTTCGACGATGTCGAGGCCCATCGCCTGCGCCTGCAGGCTACCGGCATCGCGGCCGGTACCCTCGACTTCGCGATGCTCGGCGAAGTGATCCATTTCCGCGCCGGCGGCGCGAATCATGTCGCGCGCGACCTCGGCCTGCAGCCGCCGCAGCAACGCGCGGCCGGTGCCACCGACGGCGTGCTGCTGTCGCCGATGAACGGCCGCGTCGCCCAACTGCTGCAGCCGGCCGGGCAGAGCGTGGCAGCCGGGCAGGTGCTGATCGTGCTGGAAGCGATGAAGATGGAACACGCACTGGCGGCGCCCTGCGCCGGCCTGCTGCAGTCGCTGCACGTGGCCGAGGGTGAGCAGGTCGCGCCCGGCCGGGTGCTGGCGCGCATCGTGCCGGCTGCTACTGGCTAAGACGATTCTTCTCTCTTTTCGCAAAGCGCCATGCTGACACCGAATCCCATCTACTACACGTCGGCGCACGAAGATTTCCGCCGCATGCTGCGGCGTTTCGTGCAGCAGGAGATCGCCCCGCACGTCGACCGCTGGGATGAGGAAGAGGGCTTTCCGCGCGAGCTGTACCAGCGCGCGGCGGCGCTCGGGCTGCTGGGGCTGGGTTTTCCGGCCGAGTATGGCGGTAGCCCGGACGCCGACGCCTTTCACCACCTGATCGTCTCGGAAGAACTGGCGCGTGCCGGCAGCGGCGGCGTGGCGGCATCGCTGATGTCGCACAGCATCGGTGCGCCGCCGATCCTGCATGTCGGCAGCGCGGCCATGAAGGCGCGGGTGCTGCCGGAAATCATCGCCGGCCGGAAAATTTCGGCGCTGGCGATCACCGAGCCGTCCGGCGGCTCGGACGTGGCGGCGATCCAGACTCGCGCGCGGCGCGACGGCGACTGCTACGTGGTCGACGGCGAAAAGACCTTTATCACCTCCGGCATCCGGGCCGACTATTTCACAGTAGCGGTGCGCACTGACCCCGACCATCGCGGCGCCGGCGGCATTTCGCTGCTGTTGGTCGAGCGCGACACCCCCGACTTTTCCCGGCACCCATTGAAGAAAATGGGCTGGTGGGCGTCGGATACCGCGCACCTGCGTTTCGACGGCTGCCGCGTGCCTGCCGCCAACCTGATCGGCGAGGAAGGGCAGGGCTTTCGTGCCATCATGCGCAACTTCAACATGGAGCGCTTCCACCTGGCGGCCAGTGCCTGGGGCTTCGCCCAGGTCTGTCACGAGGATGCGCTGGCGTGGGCGCGCGAGCGCCGCACCTTCGGCCGGCGCTTGGTCGAGCACCAGGCGGTCAGCCACAAGCTGGTGGAGATGGCGACTCGGCTGGCGATGGTGCGCGCACTGCTGGAGGACGTGGCGTGGCGGCTCGGCGATCCGGCGCAGCAGGGGCCGGAGCTGGTGGCGCACATCTGCATGCTGAAGAACTGCGCCACCGGGGCGATGCAGTTCTGCGCCGACGCCGCGGTGCAGACGCTGGGCGGCATGGGTTTCATGCGCGGCACCCGGGTCGAACGCATCTACCGCGAAGTGAAGGTCAACATGATCGGCGGCGGCGCCGAGGAAGTAATGAAGGATCTGGCGGCCCGGCAGCTCGGCTACTGAAGGCGGGCACAGCGGTAGCGCAAGCTCATATACTCCCTATGCATATGGCTTATGCCGCAGGAAATATGGGCAGATTTTGTGCATACTCCATGTATTTAAAAGTTTTGTCGGCCGGCGCGCCGCTTCGGCGGAACGCCGGCCGGGGTGGACTCCGTCCTAGTAGTTCAGGTAGTCGCTGACCGCGATCCACTTGCCGTTCTGGATCTGGCCGATGCGCGACTTGTCGTTGCCGAGGTGGTTGGTCTTGCTGAACTTGTACTCCGGGCTGCCGAACATGTCGCGGCTGAACGTGGTGGTTTCCAGCGCATTGACCAGGCCATCGACGGTCAGGTTGGGGCCGGCCTTCTCGGCGGCCAGCGCGAACATGCCCATCATCGCGTAGCCGTAGGCCGAGAATTCGCTCGGATCCTCGTTGAACTTGGCCTTGTACTTGGTACCCCAGTCACGCACGTTCTTCGACGGATCGTCCAGGTACGGCACCGCGACCTGGAAGGCGGAGTAGAAGCCGTCCATCGCCTTGCCGCCCAGCTTGTGGATCAGCTCGGTGTAGGAAGCCGATGTGCCGATGAAGTTCGGGTTCCAGCCGAGCTTGCGCGCAGTGCCAATGGTGCCGATGGTTTCGCGGATGATGGTGCCCATTACCACGGTGTCGCAGCCGGAAGTCTTCATCTTCGCTACCTGCGACGAGAAATCGGTGGCGCCGCGCTTGTAGCTGGTCTTTTCGGTGAAGTCGAGGCCGATGTCCTTCAATCCATGTTCGGCGCCGCGCAGTACTTCGAGGCCGAAATCGTCGTCCTGGTAGATCACGCAAAAGCTTTTTGCGCCGCGCTCCTTCTGCATGAACTTGACGCCGCTCCTGGCCTGGTCGTAGTACGGCGCCGCGAACGAGAATTTCAGCTTGTGCAGCGGCTCGTACATTTCGCGCGCCGCCGTCAGCGGGAACAGGTTGGGCACGTTGCGCTCCAGCAGCGTCGGGAAGGACGCCATCACGACGCCGGTGCCGATGGTGCCGATCATCGCGAAGATCTTGTCCTGCTGGACCAGCTTCTGCGTCGCCAGCAAGCCCTTCTTCGGATCGTAGCCGCTGTCCTCGACGCGCAGCTTGATCTTGCGGCCGTGGACGCCGCCGGCCTCGTTGATTTCCTCGACCCGCATGATCAGGCCGTTCCTGGCCTGCTTGCCGAAACCGGCGATCGGCCCGGACAGATCTTGGATGCTGCCGAGCACGATTTCATTCTTGGTGACGCCCTGGGTCTGGGCATGCGCGACGCCGGCGCCGGCCAGCAGGCCGGCCAGAACGGCGGGGACAAGGATGCGGTGTTTCAGCGGTTTCATATGGCCTCCTGGTGAATGCGCGCGGGTAGCACGATGCGCGTTGTTATCGGCTTGCCGCCGGCGATGCGATGAAACCGGGCAGCATTCCTCTCGGGTGAAGCAATTGGAAAATGAACGAAGCTCATGCGTGTTCCGCCGGGCTGGCCAGCGCGTCCGGGGCGGCGGGTGTCGGCTGCCGTTCCGGCCGGTACATCGATTCGATCAGCTCGTGGTATTTCTGATGTACGAACTTGCGCTTCAGCTTCATGGTCGGCGTCAGTTCCTCGTCCTCGGCGGTCAGCTTCTGCTCGATCAGGCGGAACTGCTTGATCTGCTCGACGCGCGCGAATTTCTGGTTGACGCGCTGCAGTTCGGCGCCGATCAGCGCCTGCACCTCGGCCGCCCGGCACAGGCTGGCGTAGTTGGAAAACGGGATGTCGTGGTCCTGCGCGTACTTCTCGACGTTGTCCTGGTCGATCATGATCAGGCAGGTCAGGTAAGGGCGGCGGTCGCCGACCACCACCGCGTCGGTGATGTAGGGCGAGAACTTCAGCTCGTTCTCCAGCTCGGACGGCGTGATGTTCTTGCCACCGGCGGTGATGATGATGTCCTTCATCCGGTCGGTGATCTTGAAATAGCCGTCGGCGTCGATCCGGCCGACGTCGCCGGTATGCAGCCAGCCGTCGGCGTCGACGGTCTCGGCGGTCTTCTCCGGCAGGTTGATGTAGCCCATGAAGACGTTCGGCCCACGCACCAGAATTTCGCCGGTTTCCGGATCCACCCGCACTTCGTTGAACGGCGCTGCGCGACCGATCATGCCGGGCTTGATCAGCGACGGCGGCGTGGCGGTACCGCCGCCCGAGGATTCGGTCATGCCCCAGACTTCCAGCATCGGCACCCCGAGCGCCAGGTACCAGCGGATCAGGTCCGGCGAGATCGGCGCCGCGCCGGTCGCCAGGTAGCGGCAGCGGTGGATGCCGATCGACTTGCGCACGTTGTTCAGCACCAGCAGTCGCGCCAGCCAGAACTGCACCGCCAGCAACGGCGGTGGCGACTGGCCCTTCCCCAGCCAGGCGGCGGCCTTGTGGCCAATGGCCAGCGCCGCCCGATAGGCGAATTTTTCCAGCTGCGTGCCTTCGGAGATGGCGATCGTGACGCCGGAATAGAATTTTTCCCAGATGCGCGGCACCGCCAGGAACACCGTCGGGGCGATCTCGCGCACGTTCTCGGGAATGGTTTCCGGGTTTTCGACGAAGTTCAGGCAGGAGCCGGTGTACAGCGAAAAATAGGCGCCGGCCAGCCGTTCGGCAACGTGGCACAGCGGCAGGAAGCACATCCGCTCGTCCTGTTCGTCCTGCGGCAGCACCGTATTGAAGCCGCGTACGGAGGAGATCACGTTGTGGTGCGACAGCATCGCCCCCTTCGGCTTGCCGGTGGTGCCGGAAGTGTAGATCAGGATCGCCAGATCGGCCGGCTGCCGGCTGTCGATGCGCTGCTCCCATTCGGCGTCGCGCCGCGCGTCGCCGGCGTCGTAGTCGCGACCCAGCGCGCGCAGCGCGTCCAGGCTGATCACTTGCTCGTCGTCGAGTTCGCGCAAGCCTTCCATGTCGAACACGATGATCTTGCGCAACAGCGGCAGCCGTTCGCGGACTTCCAGCACCTTGTCGAGCTGCTCCTCGTCCTCGACGAAGATGTAGACCGACCCCGAATCCTGCAGCAGGTATTCGACCTGCGCCGCCGCGTCGGTCGGATAGATGCCGTTAGAAACGCCGCCGGCGCACAGCGCGCCGAGATCGGCGTAGAGCCATTCGCGCACCGTGTTGGACAGGATGGAAACGCATTCGCCGGGGGCGAAGCCGGAGGCGATCAGGCCCTGGCCGACCTCGCGCACGATGGCCGCCATCCGCGCGTAGCTGACGCTTTGCCAGATGCCGAATTCCTTCTGTCGCAGGCAGACGCGCTCGGCCCGCTGGCGGGCAGCATTCCAGAACATGCGGGCGACGGTGTCGCCGGGAACGACGATTCCGGCCTTTCCCGTGGGTTGCTGGCTCGGTGTCATGGTGACGGCTTTCCCTCCCTTTGTTCAGCGCCAGTTTTTCTTGCGTTTCCAGCGCCGCTGGCCGCGCACGCCGGCGTCCTTCATTCCCAGGTAGAACTCCTTGATGTCTTCCTTTTCGCGCAGCGCCGCGCAGGTGTCTTCCATCACGATGCGGCCGACTTCCAGCACGTAGCCGTAGTCGGCATAGTTCAGCGCCACCAGCGCGTTCTGCTCGACCAGCAGGATCGTGGTACCGCGCTCGCGGTTGATGCGGCGGATGATCTCGAAGATCTCACCGGTCAGCTTCGGCGACAGCCCCAGGCTCGGCTCGTCGAGCAGCATCAGCTTCGGCCGCGCCAGGAGGCCGCGCGCGATCGCCAGCATCTGCTGCTGGCCGCCGGACAACAGGCCGGCTTCCTGCTTCGCGCGCTCCTTCAGGATCGGAAAATAGGCGTAGGCGGCTTCGATGTCGCGCGCGACGCCGTCGCGGTCGCTGCGGGTATAGCCGCCCATCAGCAGGTTGTCGTACACCGACAGCAGCGGGAAGACTTCGCGCCCCTCCGGTACGTGCACGATGCCGCGGCGCACGATGCGGGCCGGATCGTTCTTCTGGATCGCTTCGCCCTGGAACAGGATCGAGCCCTTTTGCGGATCGAGGATGCCGGAAATGGTTTTCAGGATGGTCGACTTGCCGGCACCGTTGGAGCCCAGCACGGTCACGATGCTGCCTTCCTGCACCCGCAGGCTGACGCCGCGGATTGCCTTCACCGGGCCATAGCTGCTTTCGACGTTGTTCAACTGCAGGATCGGTTCGCTCATACCGTCGCACCGCCGAGATAGGCTTCGATCACCGCCGGGTCGGCCTGCACCTCGGCGGCGCTGCCGGTCGCCAGCACCTCGCCGTAGTTCAGCGCCAGCACCCGGTCCGACACGCGGCCGACCAGCGTCATGTCGTGCTCGACCATGATGATGGTGACGCCGAGGTTGCGGATGTCCTCGATCCAGAATGCCATGTCGTCGGTCTCCTCGGTATTCAGGCCCGACGATGGTTCGTCCAGCAGCAGCAGCCGCGGCTGCATGCACAGCGCGCGCGCCAGCTCGACCACCTTGCGCGCGCCATAGGGCAGGCCGGCCACCAGGCTGTCGCGGTAATGCTGCAGGTCGAGCAGGTCGATCACCTTTTCCACTTCGTCGCGGAAGTCCAGTTCGGCGCGGCGCGTCGCCGGCGTAAACAGCAGCTCCTGCCACAGTGCGGTGCGGCGCCGCGTGTGGCGGCCGATCAGCAGGTTCTGCAGCACGGTCGCGTGCTCGAACAGTTCGATGTTCTGGAAGGTGCGCGCGATGCCGAGCGCGGCGATGCGGTCCGGCGCCAGGTGGGAAATGGTCTGGCCGCCGAAGCGGATGCTACCGCTGCTGGGGCGGTACAGGCCGCTGATCAGGTTGAAGGTGGTAGTCTTGCCGGCGCCGTTGGGTCCGATCAGCGTGAAGATCTCACCTTCGCGCACGGCGAAGCTGACGTCGTTGACGGCGGTCAGGCCGCCGAAGCGTACCGTCAGGTGGTCGGCTTGCAGCAACGGCGTACTCATTTCAGGCGCTCCGACTTCACGTAGGATTTCTGCCGCGCGAACATGCCGCGCCGGTAGAACGGGAACAGTTCCAGGTAAGTGCGAATCTTCAGCCAGCGCCCGTACAGGCCGAGCGGCTCAAACAGCACGAAGGCGATCAGGATCACGCCGAACACGGTCGGCTGCAGGCCGGTCTGCTGCGCGATGTGCTCCGGCAGCCAGTCCTTGGCCAGCACGATCACCTGCTGGGCGACGATCCAGAACGCGGCGCCGAAGAACGCGCCGTGCAAAAAGCCGATGCCGCCGATCACGATCATCATCAGCAGTTCGATCGATAGCACGAAGGTGAACTGGTCCGGCGAGATGAAGCTGATCTTGTGCCCGTACAGCGCGCCGCCGATGCCGGCCAGCGCTGCCGACAGCGCGAAGGCGATGGTCTTGTAGCGCGCCAGATTGATGCCCATGCTCTGCGCCGAAATCTCGGAATCGCGTACCGCGACGAAGGCCCTTCCGGTCGGGCTGCGCAGCAGGTTCAGCGCCAGCAGCGTGACGCCGACCGTGATCGCCAGCGCCAGATAATAGAAGCGCTGTTCGGTATTGATGGCGAGGCCGAACAGGTCGATGCGCCCGACCTGCATGCCGGAGTTGCCGCCGGTGACGCTTTCCCAGCGCGCCAGGATTTCCTCGACGATGAAGCCGAAGGCCAGCGTGGCGATCGCCAGGTACATGCCCGTGGTGCGCAGCGCCGGCAGGCCGACCACGATGCCGGCCGCCGCCGACAGCAGCGCCGCCGCCGTCAGCGACAGCACGAACGGCCAGCCGCGGCTTTGCAGATAGGCTTCGGTATAGGCGCCGACCGCCAGGAAGGCGGCGTGCCCGATCGAGATCTGTCCGGTATAGCCGGACAGCAGCATCAAGCCCAGGCCGACGATCGAATAGATCAGGATGAACACCAGTTGCGACAGGTAGTACTCCGGCAGCAGCAGCGGCGCCGCCAGCAGCGCGATACCCAGGAGGCCATACCAGAAGCGCATGCCATCGTGCTTCAGCAGCCGGATGTCCTGGTCGTAGTCGGTTTTGAACAGAAAACGCATGGGCAGGCTTCTTTCCGGTCGGATTACACGCGCTTGCGCAATTTCTCGCCGAACAGGCCGTTCGGCCGGATCGCGAGCATCAGCAGCACCACCACATAGGCAGCCACGTCCTTGAAGCCCTCGGGCAGATAGAAGCCGGCGAAGGACTCGACCAGCCCGATCACCAGGCCGCCGACGATCGCGCCCGGAATGCTGCCGAAACCGCCGACCACCGCCGCCGGAAACGCCTTCATGCCGATGAAGCCCATGTTGGAATGGACGAAGGTGATCGGCGCCAGCAGGATGCCGGCGCAGGCGGCGACGGCGGCGCTAATGCCCCACACCAGCGCGTTCAGGCGGCGCACCGGGATGCCCATGTAGAACGCCGCCAGCTGGTTTTGCGACGCCGCCTGCATGGCGATGCCGAGTCGGGTGAAGCGGAAAAACAGGAATAGCAGCAGGCACAGCAGCACGGTGGCGCCGATGATTGCGGCATGCTCCATGCTCGCCACCAGTGGCTGGTCGCCGGTGCCGGCGAAGCGCAGCACCTGGTCCTTGTATGGCACCGGCATCGAGTGGGTGTCGGTGCCCCAGCCGGGGATCATCGTGACGGCGCCGCGCGCCAGGTAGCCGAAACCGATGGTCACCATCACCACCGTGAACGCCGGCTGTCCCAGCAGCGGGCGCAGCAGGCTACGTTCCAGCAGCGCGCCAAATAGCAACATCGCCAGCATCGCGCCGGCGATCGACAGCCAGAACGGCAGGCCGAGGACGGTGGTGCCGGTCAGGCCGATAAAGGCGCCCAGCATCATCAGTTCGCCCTGCGCGAAGTTGACGGTTTCGGTGGCCTTGTAGATCAGCACGAAACCCAGTGCAATCAGGCCATAGATACAACCTTGCGCAATCCCGCTGAACGCGAGCTGCAATGCTTGCATGTCTCCTCCGCGCAGTCGTGCTGCCTGGATGGCTTTATTTTTTATGTGCCGCGGGCTGAAGCTAACACAGCCGCGGCAGATTGCGAGCGAGTGTAGCAAGTTTATTTTTTCCAGACAACCAAGCGGTTGCTTTTTCGACGGCGCCGGCCTAGCATGGCCGCAGCGCCGCCGCTTCGCCCGAAGCGGCCTTCGCCGCAGGAGCCGATGCCATGCATGTCCCCGCCATGATTGCCAGCTTGCCCGCCGCCATCTGTCGCTCATTCGCGCGGGGGCTGCGATGACGATCCACGTTGATGTGGAAAACGGCGTGGCCACCGTCGTGTTCGACGATCCCGCCACGCTGAATGCGATGAGCGCGCCGCGGATCGCGGAACTGCACCGGATCGTCGAGGGCATCGCCGCCGAGCCGGAGCTGCGCGTGCTGCTGATGCGCGCGGAAGGACCAGCCTTCGGCGCCGGCGGCGATATCGCCAGCCTGCGCCCGGACGCCGCCGATGCGCCGACGCTATTGCGTGAGATCGGGCGCGAACTGAATCCACTGATCCTGCGCCTGCATGCGCTGCCGGCGATCGTCGTGGCGGCTGTGCATGGCGCGGTGGCGGGCGGCAGCGTCGGCCTGATCGGCGCAGCCGACCTCGTGATCGCCGCCGACGATACCCGCTTCAACATGGCCTACTCACGTCTCGGTGCCAGTCCCGACGCCGGCAACAGCTGGTTCCTGCCGCGTCTGGTCGGTGCGCGCACCGCGCTGGAATGGTTGCTGCTGTCGGACACCTTCGATGCCGAGACCGCCCGTGCGGCCGGCCTGGTGAACCGGGTGGTGCCGGCGTCGCAGCTGCGCGCCGAGACCGACCGGCTGGTGGCGCGCCTGCTGGGCGGCGCGCGCGGCTCGCAGGCGCGGATCAAGCGCCTGGTGCGCCAGTCCGAGGACACGCCGCTGGCGCGGCAACTGGACGACGAGATCGAACATTTCGCGCAGGCCACCGCCAGCGCCGATTTCGCCGAAGGCGTCGCCGCCTTCCTGCAAAAGCGCGTGCCGCGCTTCGGCCAGCCATGAAGACCGTCCGCATCGGCGCCGGGCTCGGCTTCTATGGCGATGCGTGGGCGCCTATCGCGGCCAGCATCGAGCGCGGCAACGTGCAATACATCGCCTCCGATCACCTGGCGGAGCTGACACTGGCGATCCTGCAAAAGGACCGCGCCCGCGATCCGGCGGCCGGCTATGCGCGCGACTTGCTGCCGATGCTGACCGACCTGTGGCCGCTGGCGCAGAAGGCCAATGGCGGCCGCGGCGTGAAGTTCGTACTGAACGCCGGCGGCTTGAATCCGTACGGCGCGCGCGACGCGCTGGCGGAGCTGTTTCAGAAGCGCGACTGGCATGCGCGCATCGCGGTGGTGGCCGGCGACGACGTGCTGGAGCGGCTGGACGAATTGCAGCAGGCCGGCGCCGACCTCGCGCACCTCGACAGCAGCGCTCCGCTGGCGGAGGTGCGCGAACGCATGGTGTTCGCCAACGCTTATCTGGGCGCGGAGCCGCTGGTGCGGGCGCTCGAGCAGGGCGCCGACATCGTGCTGGCCGGGCGCGTCGCCGATGCCGCGCTGTTCCTGGCGCCGCTGGTGCATGAACTCGGCTGGCCGCTGGCGGCGCGTAGCGCCGGCGACTGGAGCCGGCTGGCGCAGGGCTTGACCGTCGGCCACCTGCTGGAATGCTCGGGGCAGGGCAGCGGCGGCAACTTCGGCGGCCTCGACTGGAGCGAGATTCCCGACCTCGGCCATATCGGCTATCCGATCGCCGAAGTCAGTGAAGATGGCAGCGCGCTGATCACCAAGGCGCCCGGCACCGGCGGCCGCGTATCGTTCGATACGGTGCGCCAGCAACTGCTGTACGAAGTGCACGACCCGCGCAATTATTTCTCGCCCGACGTGGTGCTCGACATGAGCACGATCCAGCTCGATGACCTTGGCGGCGACCGCGTGCGGCTCTGCGGCGCCACCGGCAAGCCGCGCCCGGAGGCGCTAAAGATCGTCGGTGGCTACCAAGACGGCTGGATGGGGCAGGCGACCTTCGGCTACAGCTGGCCGGATGCCTACCGCAAGGCCGAGCGCACCGCGCAGATCGTGCAGCAGCTGCTGCGCGAGCGCGGCATGGACTATGACGAAATGCGCGTCGAATACCTCGGCTACGACTCGATCCTCGGTCCGCTGGCCGATCCGGCCGGGCGCGATGCTCTGAACGAGGTGTATTTGCGCATGGCGCTGCGCAGTGCCGACAAGAGAGTGGCGGATGGGTTCGGCCGGCTGTTCCCGTGGCTGGCGCTGTCCGGGCCGCCTTTCGTCGGCGGCCGCTATGCGATGCAGCCGGCGTCGGAACTGCTTGGCATCTGGCCGACGCTGGCGCCGCGCGGACTGATCGAGCCGCACGTGACGGTGGAAGTGACGGAGGTCTGAGATGCGGGTGCGACTGGTACAAATTGCCCACGCGCGCAGCGGTGACAAGGGCGACAAGGCCGACCTCGGGCTGTTCGCCTACGATGCGCGCACGTACGCGGTGCTGAAGCGCGAACTGAACGCCGAGCGCGTGGCCGCGCATTTTGCCGGCATCGCCGGCGGCGCGGTCGAACGCTTCGAGCTGGACAATCTGCTGGCGCTGAAATTCGTGCTGCACCAGGCGCTGGACGGCGGCGCGGCGCGTTCGCTGCGCAGCGACAATCTCGGCAAGTCGCTGGCGGCGGGGCTGCTGCGGATGGAGATCGAGGTGCCCGACGATCTGCCGCTGCGCCATCCGGCGCCAGCGTAACGGGGGACGGTGCGGGCCGCTATAATTGCCGGCCCGAATGGATACCATGCCTAAAAAGAATCTTCCCAGTACCGCCGCGGCGCCCAAGCGCGCCGCCCGCGCCCGACCGCTGGCCACGGTGGCCGAGGATGACGGCAACCGCCGCGCCGACCTGATCCGCGTCTCGGCGCGCCTGTTCCGCGAAAGGGGCTTCGACGGCACCACAGTGCGCGATATCGCCGACGCGGTCGGCATGCGTTCCGGCAGCCCGTTCTACCATTTCAGGAGCAAGCAGGAAATCCTGGCGGCGGTGATGGAGGAAGGGCTGGTGGCTGGCTTGGCGGAAACCGAACGGATCGTCGCCAGCGATCTGCCGCCGCGCGAGAAATTCCTGGCGCTGGTGCGCTCGCACCTGGAAACCGTGCTCGGCGAAGGGCAGGACTTCATCCCGGTACTGCTGTACGACTGGCGTTCGCTCAGCCCCGAGCTGCAGGAGCGCATCATCGGCCTGAAGGACCACTACGACGAGCGCTGGCAGCGCGTGCTCGACCAGTTGAAGAAGGCCGGCCTGATCAAAAGCAACAGCAAGGTGGTGCGCCTGTTGCTGCTGGGCGCGATCAACTACAGCATGCAGTGGTTCAAGCCCGGCAAGGGGCTGACGCTGGACCAGCTGGCTGAGCAGACGGTTGCGTTCTTCCTCGGCGAGTAGAGTGGCTCCGGCCTGAACTGACTTGCCGATGCCGGCCACCTTGCCCCCGGCACGGCGTTGCGCCTCCTTGCCGTAGCCCCGCTACGGCGCGTCACCGCGCCTTGTGCCAGAGGCAATCCGCCTCGGCCTCAGCAT
Source organism: Burkholderiaceae bacterium (assembly GCA_049683695.1). Classification (GTDB taxonomy): domain Bacteria; phylum Pseudomonadota; class Gammaproteobacteria; order Burkholderiales; family Burkholderiaceae_D; genus DATJCV01. The sequence goes on along the minus strand of JBAUJK010000142.1, from coordinate 36,654 downwards.
GCCAGTCAGGCCAAATCCGCTCTAGCGCCGCCCGCCGCGGCGGTCAATCGTCCTTCAGCGACGCCATGTCGATCACGAAGCGGTATTTGACGTCGCTCTTCAGCATTCGCTCGTAGGCTTCGTTGATTTTCTGGATCGGGATCAACTCGATGTCGGAGGCGAGCCCGTGTTCCGCGCAGAATTCCAGCATTTCCTGGGTTTCGGCGATGCCGCCGATCAGCGAGCCGGCCAGACTGCGGCGTTTGAAAATCAGGTTGAAGACGCGCGGCGATGGATGCGGCGTGGCCGGGGCGCCGACCAGCGTCATGGTGCCGTCGCGCTTCAGCAGCGTCAGGAAGGCGTCCAGGTCGTGCGGCGCCGCCACCGTGTTCAGGATGAAGTCGAAGCTGTTCTGCTGCGCCGCCATCTCGTCGGCGTTTTTCGAGATCACCACTTCGTCGGCGCCCAGGCGCAGCGCGTCTGCCTTCTTGTCCGGCGAGGTGGTGAACAGCACCACGCGCGCGCCCATCGCATGCGCGAGCTTGATTCCCATGTGACCGAGGCCGCCCAGGCCGACGATGCCGACCTTCTGTCCCGGCCCGACCTTCCAGTGCCGCAGCGGCGAATAGGTGGTGATGCCGGCGCACAGCAGCGGCGCGGCGGCGGCCGGATCCATGCCGTCCGGTATCCGCAGCACGAACTTTTCGTCGACCACGATATGGTCCGAATAGCCGCCGTAGGTGGTTTTGCCGGTCTGCTTCTCGATGCCATTGTAGGTGCCGGTGAAGCCGTTTTCGCAGTACTGCTCCAGCCCCTCGTCGCAGCTGGCGCAATGCTGGCAGGAATCGACCATGCAGCCGACGCCGGCGACGTCGCCGACCTTGAACTTGCCGACTTCGGCGCCGACCGCCGTCACGCGACCGATGATTTCATGGCCCGGCACCAGCGGATAGGTGGTGCCGCCCCATTCGTTGCGGGCGGCGTGCAGGTCGGAATGACAGACGCCGCAATACAGGATTTCGATGCGGACGTCGCGTGGGCCGGGTTCGCGCCGCTCGAAGCGCAGCGGACCCAGCGGCTGGTCGGCGGCGGTGGCGCCGTAACCGAAAGAGGCGTGCATGGTGGACTCCTTGAATCGGGGAAAGGCCGCGCCGGCAGACAGCGTGCGGCGCAGGTCAAAAGAAACCATGTATACACCAAAGCGCCAGCGGCCGTGGCAGCCCGGCCAGTTCGGGCCGGGTCAGGCGGCTGCCTTGCGCGGCGCCATGGTCAGCAACATCACGCTCGCCAGGATCACCGCCATCGCCAGCACTTCGCGGGTGCTGACGATTTCGCCGCCGAACAGCACGCCCAGCGCCACCGCGATCACCGGGTTGACGTAGGCATAGCTGGACGCCAGCGCCGGTGACACCCGCGCCAGCGTGTACATGTAGGCTGAAAAGCCGACCAGCGAGCCGATCGTGACCAGGTAGAACCATGCCAGCCATGCCTGCCAGCTGGCTTCGGCCAGCATGGCGGCGCTCAGCGACTCGCCCTTGAACAGACCAACCACGACCAGGAACAGGCCGCCGACGATCATTTCGCTGGCGAAACCGATTGCACCGGGCGCCACCTTCAGCTTCTTCTGCGACAGCACCGAGCCGAACGACCAGCAGGTCACCGCGGCCATTAGCGCCAGCGCGCCCAACGGCGAGCCGGACAGGCCGGCGCCGCTGGCCAGCAGCAGCACGCCGGCGAAGCCGACGCCGATGCCGACCCATTCGCGCCGCGTCGGCCAGTGACCGAACCAGCCCGACCACAGCGCGAACAAGAGCGGCGTGATGGCGATGAACACCGCCGTCAGTCCGGACGCCACCGTCTGTTCGGCGATCGCGACGAAGCCGGTGCCGCCGCCCAGCAGCAGCACGCCGACGATGCCGCCGTCGCGCCATTGCGCCAATGTCGGATTGGGCGCGCCGCGCCATTTCATCAGGCCGAACAGTAGCGCGCCGGCCACCAGGAAGCGCAGCGCGATCATCAAAAGCGGCGGGAAGGATTCCAGCCCGACGCGGATGGCGAAATAGGTCGAGCCCCAGACCACGTAGACGGTCAACAGGGCAAGCAGGACGAAGCGAGGCAGGTGGCGCATGGCGATCGACAGGTGAAAGGCGAAAGGAGCGGCAAGCGCTGCTTTCCGATTCTTGATTTTATGGGAGTATATTGAAAAAATGTCCAGTATGCGCCCGGCATAAGGTGGTATGTGAGGGAGTATATGAAAACCCCAGTACGTTCCGGCTTTTTCCGGACCGCTCGGCCTTCCGCTCCCACGTTTCCGCTGTGCCGGACAGAATGCAGTGTAAGCTTGAAATATCCTTTTTGACATGGCTATTTCAAGGTGATAATTCGATTCTGCCTTGTCTTTAAATGAAATGCGGAGAATTTCCGATGAAGATCGAACTGGACGCGATGGATAGCAAGATCCTCGACATCCTGCAGGCCGATGCCCGCACCACGCTGGCCGAGATCGGCCGCCGCATCCACATGAGCCAGCCGGCGGTGGCCGAGCGCGTGCGCCGCATGGAAGCGGCCGGCGTGATCACCGGCTACCATGCGCACGTCGATCCGGCCGCGCTCGGCTATCCGATCACCGCCTTCATCCGGGTCGCCAAGCGCATCCATGAAACGCCGCTGGAACTCGTGGCGGCGCAATTGCCGGAAATCGTCGAATGCCATTCGATCACCGGCGACGACTGCGGCGTGGTCAAGGTGGTGGCGGCCTCGGTCAGCGACCTGGAGCGCGTGATCACGGCACTGACGCGCTGCGGCGTCACCTCCAGTTCGCTGATCCTGTCGTCGTCGATCGAGCGCAAGGCGCTGAAGCCGGCGACTGCCGCCGCCTAGCGGCAGGCTGAACGAGCCCTTCGCCATGCCGGTTTGCGCCGGGATGGTCGAAGATTGGCATCTCCGCAACTTGCGTTTTCCCTATTCGCCCGGATATAGCCGCCATGATTCCCTTTTCCATCCTCGACCTGTCCCCGATCACCGAAGGCAGCGATGCCGCGCAATCGTTTCGCAACACGCTGGATCTGGCGCAGCACGGCGAAGCCTGGGGCTACCAGCGCTTCTGGCTGGCCGAACACCACGGCATGCCGGGCATCGCCAGCGCCGCCACCGCGGTGCTGATCGGCCACGTCGCCGGCGGCACCAAGCACATCCGGGTCGGCGCCGGCGGCATCATGCTGCCGAACCATTCGCCGCTGGTGATCGCCGAGCAGTTCGGCACGCTGGCGTCGCTGTATCCGGGCCGTATCGATCTGGGCCTCGGACGCGCGCCCGGTTCCGACCAGATCACCGCGCGCGAGCTGCGCCGCAACGTGATGTCGGATGCAGACGAATTCCCGCTCGACGTGGTGGAACTGATGGATTACTTCGCCGATTCAGGCCGCCAGCCGGTGCGCGCGGTGCCCGGCGCCGGGCTCGACGTGCCGATCTGGATCCTCGGCTCCAGCCTGTTCGGCGCGCAGCTGGCGGCCGCGCTCGGCTTGCCGTACGCATTCGCGTCGCATTTCGCGCCGGCACAGATGATGCAGGCAGTGGCGCTGTACCGCGCCAATTTCCGGCCGTCGGCGCAGTTGCAAAAGCCGTACGTGATGCTCGGTTTCAACGTGTTTGCCGCCGACAGCGACGACGAGGCGCACTTCCGCGCCACCTCGATGCAGCAGGCCTTCGTCAACCTGCGCAGCGGCCGGCCGTCGCGGCTGCCGCCGCCGATGGCCGACTACCTGCAGCGGATCGGCCCGGCCGAACAGGCATTGCTGGATTCGGTGCTGTCGTGCTCGGCGATCGGCGCGCCGGATACGGTGGCGGCGCAACTGCGCGCTTTCATCGAGCGCACCGGCGCCGACGAACTGATGATCACCTCGCAGATCTTCGACCATGCGGCGCGCCTGCGCTCGTACCAGATCGCCGCCGAAGTGCGGGCCGCGGCTTGACGTCCGACCGGCGCCCGCAAGGGCCGGCTCCTGAAACGCCCGACATGGCTTCCGCTAGCGGCTGCGCGCTTTCCCTCGCCATTTTTTGCAAGGTGGTCGACAACTATGGCGACATCGGCATCTGCTGGCGCCTGGCGCGGCAGCTGCGGCGCGAGCATGGTGTCGCCGTCACGCTGTGGGTCGACGATCTGCACAGCTTCCGGCGGATCTGCAGTGAGGTGGCGGTGGACGCGGAACTGCAGCAGGTCGGCGGCGTAGAGGTGCGCCACTGGCGCGATCAGAAAGGCGTTTTCACGACGGCTGACGTGGCCGATATCGTGATCGAGTTTTTCGGCTGCGACATTCCGCCCGGCTACATCGCCGCGATGGCGCAGTGCCAGCCGCGCCCGGTGTGGCTGAACCTGGAAGGCTTGAGCGCCGAGGAATGGGTGGAAGGTTGCCATACCCTGCCGTCGCCGCATCCGCGCCTGCCGCTGACCAAGCATTTCTTCTTCCCCGGCTTCACGGACAAGACCGGCGGCCTGCTGCACGAAGCCGGACTCGACGAAGAGCGCCGCCGCTTCCAGTCGGAGCCGGCGGCGATCGCGGCGTTCCTGGCGCGCTTCGGCGTGACGCCGGCGGAAATCGCGGCGCTGAAGGTATCGCTGTTCTGCTATCCGCACGCGCCGGTGGCGGCGCTGTTCGATGCGTGGCAGGCAGGCGACGACGCCGTCACCTGCCTGGTGCCGGAAGGCGTGGCGGCGCAGGCGGTGCAGGCGTTCCTTGGCGCACCGGCCGTCGCCGGCGCGGCACGTACGGCCGGGGCGCTGACCGTGCGCGTACTGCCGTTCGTCGCGCAGCCGGACTACGACCGGCTGCTGTGGGCCTGCGACATGAATTTCGTGCGCGGCGAGGATTCCTTCGTGCGCGCGCAGTGGGCCGGCCGGCCGTTCGTCTGGCATATCTATCCGCAGGACGAAAACCTGCATCACAAGAAATTGCGCGCGTTCCTGCAGCGCCATGCCGGCGGCATCGACAGCCTGGCGGATTTTTCCTGGTGCTGGAATGGCGCCCGCGAGCCGGGCGACTGCGCCGAATTGTGGCGACACTTCGCCGCCGACATGCCGGCGATGCGCGCCAGGGTGGCGGAATGGCAGGGCGAAGTGCTGGCGCACGGCGACCTGGCCGGCAATCTGCTGAAATTCGCCGCGTCCCTGCGCCCGTCGTTGGCGCTGGCAAACGAGGTATAATACGCGGTTAAATTTTTCCGCAGTTTCGATCGGGTGAGTGCCATTCACGCGCTGACCATGAGACGACGGATGATCTTATGCAATTCCTTTTTTACGTACATTCACTATGAAACCAGCAAAAGAAGTCCGCGTCGGCAACATCATCATGGTCGACGGCAAGCCCTTTATCGTGCTGCGCTCCGACGTCAACGGTTCCAGCCGTACCGGCTTTACCTACAAGTGGAAGATGAAGAATCTTCTGACCAACGCGCCGCTGGAAAACGTGTTCCGTGGCGATGACAAGTTCGACGTCGTCGTGCTCGACAAGAAGCCGGTCACCTATTCGTATTTCGCCGATCCGCTGTACGTGTTCATGGACGAGGAATACAACCAGTACGAAATCGAGGAAGAAAACCTCGGCGACGCGCTGCACTACCTGAAGGACGGCATGGAATGCGAAGCGGTCTTCTATGAAGGCAAGGCGATCTCGGTGGAACTGCCGATCACCATCGCGCGCAAGGTCGTGTATTCGGAACCGGCGGTCAAGGGCAACACGTCCGGCAACGTGCTGAAGGAAGCCAAGATCGAAAACGCGATCGAAGCGCATTCGCACATCGTCCAGGTGCCGCTGTTCGTCAGCACCGACGACGTGATCGAAATCGATACCCGTACCAACGAGTACAAGCGGGTCGTGCGCAACTGAAGCTAGAGCGCCTGCAATCAAAAAACGCTGCCATGATCGGCAGCGTTTTTTTATCGCTTGGTTTCTCTATAGTGGTGGGAGTATTTTAGGAGTCGCAGCACTGACGCCTGGAATTGAGTTGTTTTTCGACATACTCAATTGATGGAGCAAGACAATGCCGGCTCAATCGCTGCTCGGCGACAGACGGAAGCGCACCACGCGCGGGTCGTTGCGCACGTCTTCGACCAGCAGCCGGATATTGCCGGGCTGGTCCGTACGCAAGGTGGCGTGGTATTCGAACAGGTCGCCATCCAGGATGCTGTAGGCCATTTCCTGCGCATCCAGCCCCAGCTTTGCCAGCCGCTCGGTGATCGCCTGCTCGGGCGGCGCGTCGGCGCGCAGGAAGCCGATCGACAGGTGCGTGTACTGGTTCGACGGCATCATCGATTCGATCCGTTTGAATACCGACAACACGATCAGCGTCAGCACGGTGCCAGCCGCGCCCAGCAGATAAAAGCCGGTGCCGAACAGGACGCCGATCGCCGACACCACCCAGATGCAGGCGGCGGTGGTCAGCCCGCGCACGGTGAAGCCGTCGCGGAAGATCACGCCGGCGCCGAGAAAGCCGACGCCGGTAACGATGCCCTGCACCACGCGGCTCGGGTCGACGCGGGCCCAGGCGTCGATCGGCGGACTCCAGTCGTGCGGATTGGTGGTCGCCACCATCAGCAGGCAGGAGCCCAGCGCCACCAGCGAAAAGGTACGGAAGCCGGCGGCGCGGCCATGGTAGCTGCGCTCCAGCCCGATCAGCCCGCCGGCCAGCAGCGCGGCCAGGATTTGTCCCAGCATGGTAAGGGCAACGTGCCAGTCGGTAGCGGTGATGAAATCGGGCATGGCATTCCTTGAACGGCAAATCGTGACAATGGGCCGGCGAGTGCAGCAAGCTCATGGTAGCGCTTCTGTTCCTGCACGCAACAACCGGACTTGAGGCGAGACGCAAAAAAAACCGGCTGCATCGCAGCCGGCCGGATGCAGTATTGTGGTTGCGCCGCTATTCCGGAGCCACCTGCAGAATCAGCTTACCGAAGTTTTTCCCTTCGAACAGCATCAGCAGCGCTTCCGGAAACTTTTCCAGCCCCTGCACGATGTCTTCGCGCGTCTTGAAGCTGCCTTCCTTCATCCACTGCGCCATCTGCGCCGCGCCTTCGGCGTAGCGGTCGGCGTAGTCGAACACGACGATGCCTTCCATGCGCGCCCGATTGACCAGCAGCGACAGGTAGTTGGCGGGGCCCTTCACCGGTGTCGTGTTGTTGTACTGCGAGATCGCGCCGCAGATGACGATGCGGGCCTTCAGGTTGATGCGGGTCAGCACGGTGTCGAGGATGTCGCCGCCGACGTTGTCGAAGTAGACATCGACGCCGTTCGGGCAATGGGTCTTCAGGCCGTCGCGCACCGAGCCGCTCTTGTAGTCGATGCAGGCGTCGAAGCCGAGTTCGTTGACGACGAAATCGCATTTCTCCTTGCCGCCGGCGATGCCGACCACGCGGCAGCCCTTGTGCTTGGCGACCTGGCCGACGGTCTGGCCGACCGCGCCGGCGGCACCCGAGACCACCACGGTTTCGCCGGCTTTCGGCTGGCCGACCTCCAAGAGGCCGAAGTAGGCGGTCATGCCCGGCATGCCGAGCGCGTTCAGGTATTTCGGCAGCGGCGCCAGGCGCGCATCGACCTTGTAGAAGCCGGCGGTCTTGTCGTCGGCGGCGCCGGCCCAGTAGCGCTGCACGCCGATGGCGCCGGACACCGTGTCGCCGATCGCGAACTTCGGCGATTTCGACGCCAGCACGCGGCCGATGCCGCCGGCGCGCATCACTTCGCCGATCGCCACCGGGCGGATGTAGGACTTGCCTTCGTTCATCCAGCCGCGCATCGCCGGGTCGAGCGACAGGTATAGCGTCTGCACCAGGATCTCGCCGTCGCCGATGGCGCGCACCGGCTCGGTCGTGAAATCCCAGTCGCTCGGTTTCGGCACGCCCACCGGCCGGGCGGCGAGACGGAATTGCTGATTGCTTAACTCGGCTGTCGACATGGTTTTCTCCGTTCAAATTGTGAGCAAAAGATCATATCTGAAAATTTGAACGGTCGTACTTTTTTGATTTGTAACCATGCCGGAACTTTTGTGAGGCGCCGCGCACCAACGCAGGAGTCTTGCGTGATTTACGGAAACTCTTGGTGTGCCAGCTTTCTTTCCCGCGCTGTAAAAGCATCTGGAATACCGCTTCGCCCTCGCTGTTCGCGATGCCGGGCCGTGGCTGCCAACGCTGCGCCCGCATCGCCCATGTTCATCAATCCTAGGAGATACCATGCTTCGCTCTGAAACGCTTTTCGGCAAACGGGACAGCTCGACCCCCAATTCCCCGCTCGGCGGCGTCAACAGCCTGACGTCCGGCGGCAGCGCCAGCATCACCAAGCCGACCTATCCGGCCAGCAGCCCGACGCAGCCGGCGCCGGCCGCGTCGACTGCCAGCACCAACGAAGTCGGCAGCAAGCTGATCGTCGGCCCCAACATCAAGCTGAAGGGCGTCGAAATCACCGATTGCGATACGCTGGTGGTCGAAGGCCGGGTCGAGGCGACGATGGATTCGCGCGTGATCCAGATCGCCGAAATCGGCGCCTTCAAGGGTTCGGCCGAGATCGACATCGCCGAAATCCGCGGCGAATTCGACGGCGAGCTGACGGTGCGCGAAAAGCTGGTGATCTACTCGACCGGCAAGGTCTCCGGCAAGATTCGCTATGGCCGCGTGGTGATCGAAGAGGGCGGCCAGCTTACTGGCGAAGTGCAGGTCGGCACCGGCTCCAAAGCCGTGGCGGTGACCAAGGCGGCGGCATCCTGATCCGGCTTCCCGCCTGAGCCGCTCGACAGCGCGTCGCGCGGTGCGCCGCTGCCAACACCCGGGCCGCCAGCCGGCGCCCCGGGTTTTTGTTTGCCCGCCGCCGGCGTGCGACAATAGCCGCTTTCGCCCGCGGCGCGGGCGCCTCACGTTTTGATCATGACGCACCCCGAATACATCCTCACCCTGTCCTGTCTCGACCAGCGCGGTATCGTCCACAAAGTATCCGGCTTCCTCGCCGAACATGGTTGCAACATCATCAATTCGGCCCAGTTCGGCGACGCCCAGTCGCAGCTGTTCTTCATGCGCGTGCATTTCGCCGCCGAGGATGCGGCGATCGGCGACGCCGCGCTGCGCGCCGACTTCGCGGCGCTGGCGAACATCCTGCAGATGCGCTGGCAATTGCACGACGCCGCCAAGAAGCCGCGCCTGATGCTGATGGTGTCGAAGATCGGCCACTGCCTGAACGATCTGCTGTTCCGCTACAAGAGCGGCCTTTTGCCGGTCGAGATTCCGGCGATCGTCTCCAACCACCGCGATTTCTACCAGCTGGCGGCGAGCTACAATATCCCGTTCCATCACCTGCCGCTGGAAGCCGGCGCATCGCCTGAAGCCAAGCGCGCGCAAGAGCGCAAGGTGCTGGAAATCGTCGAGGCCAACCAGATCGACCTGGTGGTGCTGGCGCGCTACATGCAGATCCTGTCGCCGGAAATGTGCGATGCATTGGCCGGACGCGCAATCAATATCCACCATTCGTTCCTGCCCAGCTTCAAGGGCGCCAAGCCCTACTATCAGGCACACGACCGTGGCGTGAAGCTGATCGGCGCCACCGCCCATTTCGTCACCGGCGACCTGGACGAAGGCCCGATCATCGAGCAGGACGTCGAGCGGGTCGACCACGCGATGGAGCCGGATACGCTGACCGCGATCGGACGCGACGTCGAATGCGTGGTGCTGGCGCGCGCGGTCAAGTGGTTCGTCGAGCACCGGATTCTGCTGAACGGCCACAAGACGGTCGTGTTCAAGTAGTCGGCGCGCCGCTGGGCGCAGGGGGAGCGGAAACATGAACCCGGACGAATTGCCCGAGCAGGACTGGGACCCGAAAGCGGACGAGGTGCAGCGCGACCAGCGCGCCGCCTACGATGCGATGCGCGAACGCTGTCCGGTCGCCTACAGCGACTTCCTCGGCTGGACGCTGTTCCGGCACGCCGACGTGATGCGCGCCTTGCACGACCCGGACACCTTCAGCAGCGTGGTGTCGCGCCATCTGTCGGTGCCAAGCGGCATGGATCCTCCGGAGCATACCGACTTCCGCACCACGCTGAACCGGTATTTCGAGCCGCAGCAGATGGCCGCGTTCGAGCCGCACTGCCGCCGGCTGGCGCAGGAACTGGCGGCTGAGCTGCCGGCCGACGGCGAGGTCGAATTGATCGGCCAGTTCACCAGCTGGTTCGCGGTGCGGGCGCAATGCAGCTTTCTCGGCTGGCCGCAGCGCTTCCACGAAAAACTGTATCGGTGGGTGCAAAAGAATCACACGGCGACACTGGCCGGCGACCGGCCGGCGATGACGCGGGTCGCTTACGAATTTCAGGAGTACGTCGAGGAACTGCTGCAGGAGCGGCGCGACGCCGATGCGGGCAACGACCTGACCACGCGCCTGGTGCACGACCAGGTAGCCGGGCGGCTGCTGCGCAACGAGGAGATCGTCAGCATCCTGCGCAACTGGACCGTCGGCGAGGTGGGCACGATTTCAGCGGCCATCGGCATCCTTGTGCACTACCTGGCACAGCATCCACAGCTGCAGCGGCGACTGCGCGCGGAACCGCAACTGCTGGCGGCGGCGAACGATGAAATCCTGCGGCTGCATGGGCCGCTGGTGACCAATCGGCGCGTTACCACCGGCGCGGTGCGGGTCGGCGAGCGCCGGATCGGCAGCGGCCAGCGCGTCACGCTGAACTGGGTGGCGGCCAACCGCGATCCGGCCGTGTTCGAGCAGCCGGACGAGTTCCGGCTGGAGCGCGACCCGGCCGCCAACCTGTTGTATGGCGCCGGTATCCATGTTTGCCCGGGCGCGCCGCTGGCGCGGCTGGAATTGCGGGTGGTGATGGAAGAACTGCTGGCGCGCACCACGGCGATCGAACTGGTCCCCGGCCGGCCGCCGGCTCCGGCCAGCTATCCGGCCAGCGGCTACGCAAGCCTGCCGTTGCAGGTACGCTGCGCCTGAGCGGCGTCGCGCGCAGCGACGCTGCCGGTTTCATATACTCCATTGATGGGTGCTCGTTGCCGGGCGTCCGGCGGAGCTATAGGCTGCATACTCCCGCTTTTCGGCAATCCCGCGACCGTGCGTCATGCGGCGGCCGCCACGGCCGCCCACGCGCTCTGGAGGCGCGCGATCAGCCCAGCACGCGCTTCAGCCAGGCGCCGATGTCGTCGATTTCCTCGGGGCAGACCGCGTGCGGCATCAGGTATTCGTGCCATTCGACAGCATAGCCGAGCGCGCGCAGCAGGTCGCGCGATTTCTCGGCGCGGTCGATCGTGATCACCGGGTCGCCGCGGCCGTGCGCCAGGAAGATTGGCGTGTCCTGGTTGGCGGTATGGCGCTCCTGCGCGATCACTGCGTTGAGCGGCACGTAGCCGGACAGGCACAATAGGCCGCCCAGCTTTTGCGGGTAGCGCAGTCCGGTCTGCAGTGCCATCGCGCAGCCCTGCGAAAAGCCGGCCAGCACGATGCGGTCGGCGGCGATGCCGCGCGCCTTTTCGCGCGCGATCAGCGCTTCGACCGCCTTCTGCGACGCGCGCAGCCCGGCTTCGTCTTCGCGCCGTGCCAGGTCGGTGCCGAGAATGTCGTACCAGGCGCGCATCACGTAGCCGTTGTTGATCGTCACCGGCATCGTCGGCGCGTGCGGGAAGACGAAGCGGATCGGCGCCACGCCGAACAGGTCGAGTTCGCGCACGATCGGCACGAAGTCGTTGCCGTCGGCGCCGAGACCGTGCATCCAGATCACGGCGGCGGTGGGGTTCGGTGCGGTTTCGAGTTCGATGGTTTCCAGCAGGGTGTCGGTCATCTCGGATTCTTGAAAAAGGGAAGAGGTTACTTCGGGCGCAGCGCCGATTTCGGCCGGAACGCCTTGCACACCGCGTCGTCGGTTTCGATGTACGGGCCGCCGATCAGGTCCAGGCAGTAGGGCACGGCGGCGAAGATGCCGGGCACCAACTGCTTGCCGTCGGCATCTTTCAGTCCTTCCAGCGTTTCCTTGATCGATTTCGGCTGGCCGGGCAGGTTGATGATCAGCGCCGCGTGGTCGGCGGGTTCGCGGATCACCGCCACCTGCCGCGACAGGATCGCGGTCGGCACGAAGCGCAGACTGATCTGCCGCATCTGTTCGCCGAAGCCAGGCATTTCCTTGGTCGCCACCGCCAGCGTCGCTTCCGGCGTGACGTCGCGCCGCGCCGGGCCGGTGCCGCCAGTGGTCAGCACCAGGTGGCAGCGCTGCACGTCGACCAGTTCGATCAGCGCCGCCTCGATCTGCGCGCGCTCGTCGGGGATCAGCCGTTCTTCGGCGCGCCATGGGGTGGTCAGCGCGCCGGTCAGCCAGTCGCGCAGCGCCGGGATGCCCTGGTCCCGGTAGCCGCCGCTGCTGGCGCGGTCGGACACCGACAGCAGGCCGACTTGCAGTTGCTCAGGAGGCGTCGTCATCCGGTGCTTCCTCCATGTCGGCGGCGTCCGGCTCGGCTCCGCCTTGCAGTTGCTTCAGGATCTGGAAAATCTCGCGGTAGGCTTTCGGCGGCTTGTTCTCGGCCTGCTCGCGGCGCGCATTGCGGATCAGCGTGCGCAGCCGCTGGGCGTCGGCGCCCGGATGCTCGGCCAGCAATTCGGTCAGCGCGGCGTCCGAGGCCAGCAGTTTTTCGCGGCGCCGCTCCAGCAGGTGCAGCGCATTGGTCTCGGCCTTCGAGGCGCCGCGCCAGCTGTCCAACGTGCTTTGCAGCGCGGCGATCTCGTCTTCGTCGAGCGTGCGCATCTTCTTGCCGACGAATTGCAGCTGGCGCCGCCGGCCTTCGTGGTTGGTGATGCGCTGGCATTCGAGGATGGCGTCGCGCACGTCGTCCGGTAGCGGCGCGCGCAGCACCCGATCCTTCGGCTGCGCCACCAGTTCCTCGCCGAGCTTTTGCAGCGCGGTCATTTCGCGCTTCAACTGCGACTTGGACGGACGATCGTATTCCTGTTCGAATTCGCTGGACTGGAAGCCGCAGGAACCGCGGTTGGGATTTGGCATATTTCAACACTTCATGGCAACGCGCCGTTCTGGCAGCGACTGCTATCATAAAGCTTTACCCGCCTCGAAGAAACCGCCCCCATGACCGATTCCGTCTTCATCTACAGCCAGGACCAGTTGCGCGAGCTGGCGCACGACATGCTGCGCTACGCGAAGGAGAAGGGCGCGACCGATTGCGCGCTCGAATTCAGCGAAGGCAACGGGCTGTCGGTATCGGTGCGGCGCGGCAAGGTCGAGACCATCGAGCAGAACAAGGACAAGGGCATGGGCGTGACCGTGTTCCTCGGCGAGGGGCGGCAGGTCCGGCGCGGCAATGCCAGCACGTCCGATTTCTCCGCGCAATCGCTGCGCGACACCGTCGATGCCGCCTACAACATCGCGCGCTTCACCGCGCCGGACGACTGCGCCGGGCTGCCGGACCAGGACATGCTGGAAATGCAGCCGCGCGACCTGAAGCTGTATTCACCGTGGCTGCTGACGGCCGAGGAAGCGGTCGAGCTGGCGCGGCGCGGCGAGGCGGCGGCATTCGACGTCGATGCGCGCATCACTAACAGCGAGGGCGCCGGCGTCTATGCGCAGCAGTCGCATTTCGTCGCCGCCAACAGCCGCGGCTTCATCGGCGGCTATCCGTATTCGCGCCATACGATTTCGGTGGCGCCGATCGCCGGCCGCGGCGCCCACATGCAGCGCGACGATTGGTATTCGTCGATGCGCGACCCGAAAAAGCTGGCCAAACCCGAGGCGATCGGCCGCTACGCCGCCGAACGCGCGCTGGCGCGGCTGCACGCGAAAAAACTGGCGACCCGCAAATGCCCGGTACTGTTCGAGGCGCCGCTTGCAGCCGGCATCCTCGGCGCCTTCGTGCAGGCGACGTCCGGCGGCGCGCTGTACCGCAAGTCGAGCTTCCTGCTCGATTCGCTCGGGCAGCAGGCGCTGGCGCCGCACGTGCAGATCGTCGAAGACCCGCACGTGGTCGGCGGCGTCGGCTCGGCGCCGTTCGACGAGGAAGGCGTGCGCACGCAGCGGCGCGACGTGGTCAGGGATGGCGTGGTGCAGGGGTATTTCCTGTCCACCTATTCGGCGCGCAAGCTCGGCATGCAGACCACCGGCAACGCCGGCGGCTCGCACAACCTGTCGCTGACGTCGAGCCTGACGCGCCCCGGCGACAACTTCCGCGCGATGCTGAAGAAAATGGGTACCGGCCTTCTGGTGACCGAGCTGATGGGGCAGGGCGTGAACTACGTCACCGGCGATTATTCGCGCGGCGCCGCCGGCTACTGGGTCGAGAACGGCAAGATCCAGTACCCGGTCGAGGAAATCACGATCGCCGGCAACATGAAGGACATGCTGATGCAGATCGTCGCGGTCGGCGCCGACAGCCTGATCCGTGGCAGCAAGCAGACCGGCTCGATCCTGATCGAAAGCATGACGGTGGCCGGCAGCTGAGGCATCGGCCGCGCATTGGCAAGCGGCACTCCAGCGGATCGAAACTCCCCTTATGGGGGGTATGCAAGCAAGGCGGGCGTTTTGCGCCCGGCTCAGGTGGCATGCCATGGGAGTATGTGGTTGCGCCGCCATCTCCCGGCATCGCCTCCGGCAGTGCCGCCGCTGCCACCGGCCGCAGCGGCCGAAACCGGTCAGGCCAGCACTTCCACCAGCTGCATCATCCCCAGATCCTCGTGATCCAGCGCATGGCAATGCCAGACGTATTTGCCGGTGAAATCGGCAAAGCGCATGCGGAACGTCACCGAGGTCGGCTTGTCGACGGTGCCGCCCGGCGGCAGCGGTATGGTGTCGGCCCAGAACGGCGTCACGTCCTCGCCGTTGACTTTCACCACATAGCTGTCGTTGACGTGGATGTGGAACGGATGCGGATAGCCGTTCATGTTGTAGATCGTCCATTCCTCCACCGCATTCAGCGCCGTCGTCTGCGTCACCGTCAGCTCGGACTGGAACGGTGACAGCTTCGAGCCGAAGGTGCCGGAAGCGAACACGATGTTCTTGAAATCGTCCAGCCCGTCGCCTTCCGGCACGAACCACTCCTCGCCGGCCGGAATCGGCAGATTCAGGTGGGCATTGTCCTTGTCGAGGATGGCCAGCACCAGCGCGCGCGTCTTGCCGCCGTGCTGCGCCAGCTCCTGGCCGGTGATCGGGGTGTGGTCGCTGTAGCGCGGCAGGTTGGCGGCGGATGGCAGCGCGGTGGTCATCGGCGGCCCTTCGACCACGATGCGCGCGACGATTTCTTCCGGCTGGCTCGACGGCGCCGCCGCCGAGCGCAGGTAATAGGTGCCCGGCACGTCGCTGGCCTTGATCACCACCGAATGGCGGTTGCCCGGATAGAGCGCGTTGCCGGGCCATTGCTGGTTGCCGAACTGAGTCGAGGTTTCGCGGTTGATCGGCCGGAACTTGCGGTCGAACACGTTGCCGTCGCGGGCGTAGTGCCACAACGTATGGTCGTCCAGCACCGGGTTGAACGGATAGAACGAGGCGGCGTTGATGAAATGCCAGTTCTGCACTTCGCCCGGCCGCATCACGATGGTCGGCTGGTAGGCGCCGTTGATCAGGAATGCCGTGGTCGGTGCCGCCACCGAATCGTAGAAGGTCTCGGTCTTGCCGTCGGCGGTCAGGTTCATCTTGTGTACGAACATCACGCGCTCGCGGATGTCCGGCGAAGTGATGAAGCGGTCGTTCGGGTCGCGCACGATGATGGCGCCGAACATGCCGCTCGACACCTGCACATTGGAAGAGCCGTGCAGGTGCGGGTGGTACCAGTAGATGCCGTTGGTGTGGTTCTCCGGAATGGTGATTTCGTGCTGGCGGCTGGCGCCGGGCAGCACACCGGCTTCCGGCGTATCGACCACGTAGTCGCCGAACACGCCGGGTTTGATTTCCTTCGGGTCGACGTGCAGGCCATGGAAGTGCAGGTTGGTGCTGTTCTGGTGGTTCAGGTACTTCAGCGCCGACTGGCCGCCGGTATTGGCCGGCAATTCGTTGCGCAGATCGATGCGCAGCGTGTCGCCGGCATTCAGCACCAGCGTCGGCGCCATGTAGCGGCCGTTGAAGCTGCGCAGCGACGCGGTGATTTTCTTGGCCGTGCCGGGATAGACACCCTGGGCGCTGCCGATATCGAGCGGCTGGCTCGCATAGCGCACCGACAACGTCATGTCGAGCTGGCGGTTTTTCGACGTCAGCGTGGCGGCTTCGGGCAGCGTGTCTTCGGTGGCGCTGGCGCCGCCGCAACCGGCCAGGGGCGCCAGCGCGGTGCCGAGCGACAGTCCGAAGGCCCAGCGCAGCGTATCGCGGCGGCCGTTGTCGACGGCGGGAACGGGAGATTGGATGCGTGCATTCATGGCGGTGCCCTAGGCGAAAGAAACCGGAAGCGGCTGCGGCTGGATCGCGCGCGCCGGCGCCGTGCCGCACGCCGCGCTGCGGTTGTCGCCCCAGGCAAACACCGCAGCGCCGTCGGTGGCCAGCACGTGGCCGCTGCCGGCGGCGATGCGGGTGATATGTGCCAGCGGCTTGATCCGCACCGGCTGCGGCGAGGACGCCGGGCTTTCCCGTCCGGTCTGGCCCAGACCGTTCCAGCCCCAGGCGAATACTTCGCCCTGCGCCGACAGCGCTGCCGTGTAGAACATGCCGGCATCGATCTGCGCCACCGGGAACCCGATCTTGATGCGCACCGGCCGGGTGTAGTAGCGCTCCGTGCCGTCGCCGGTCTGGCCGTGGTTGTTGGCGCCCCAGGCCCACAGACGGCCATCGACGTCGAGCGCGAAGCTGTGGGTATCGCCGGCGGCGACATGCCTGATCGGCTCGGGGAAGGCCACCCTGGCCGGCTTCGTCTGCGCCGCCAGCGAGCCGGTTCCGAGCTGGCCGGCGCTGTTCGAACCCCAGGACCAGACGCTGCCGTCACGGTCCAGCGCCAGCATATGGCCATGGCCGGCGGCGATCTGGGCGATCGGCGCCAAGCCGTCGATCGCCGCCGCGTCGCTGTACAGCGCCGGCGTCGCGCGCCCCAGCTGGCCATGGACATTCATGCCCCACGACCAGACCGTACCGTCCGCCTGCAGCGCAAAAGCGCCGGATTCGGTCAGCGCCACCTGCGCCGTGCCCGGCGGCAGATCCCGAACCGGCGCATGCGCGGCGCCCCATTGCGGCGCGATCAGCGGGCGGCACGACAGCACGCCACCGCCGCGGCGCACGCCCAGCGTATCGACGTAGCCGTCGGCGACCGTGGCAAACGGCGCGTTCGGATTCAGGATGTGCGGTCGCGGCTGGGCGAAGCGGTTGTGGCCGATTTCACTGGCGTCGCTGCTGCAGATCGCATCGGCGAAATCGCTGGCCGGAATGGGCGTCAGTTTCTTGAAGGCGCCCCAGCCATAAGCGGTGCCGTTTTCCGCAAGCGCCACCGAGCGTTCGCGGCCAGCGCTGATCTGGAGGATTTTCATCCGTATACCCTTGTTGAAAGGAAATCAACAATGAGTGTACGGCAACTTTCTTGGCGGAAAAAGAAAATATTCGGGTCGAGCGATGTCGTCGCTCCGGACGGAAATGGCGAGCGGTGCCGGAGTACGGGTTGCCCGCGCCGGAAACCGGCGGCGGGCGACCGGGTGGATCAGCGGATGCGCTGCTGGCGTGCGTATTCGGCACGCTTCATGTCGAGGTATTCGTCGCGCTCCATCTCGTGCAGCTGCCGCGGATATTGCTCGGCGGCGGTAAACCAGTTGCGAAAGCGCCGTTCCGGTCGGACCGTCGGCGCCGCGCCGGCGGTGGCGAGGAAGGTGTCGATCGCCAGGTAATAGCGCATCGTATTGCGCTCGACCACGCCGCGCACGCCGTCGACGTAGTCGGGCGAGCCGTCCGGTTCGCGGCCGACCACCGTGAAGCCGACCTTGTCACGTCCGACGGTACCGAGGTAGGTGCGCATCGCCAGTCGCGCCGAAAAATTCATTGCATACGAATAGCTCAGGTGCAGGAAGCTCTTGCCGTCCGGCAGCGCCACCGCTTCCAGTGCGATGCGGTAGTCGCTGGTGCCGAGCGGGCCCTGGGCGGCCGCCAGCGTGAAGGCGGCATAGTCTGGCGTGGTGGCGACGACGTCGTAGTCGAACTCGACGCGCGGCGCCTGTTCCAGCGGTTCCGGCGTTTTCTTGCCGATGTTCAGCTTCAGCACGGTGCCGGACGGCCTCGTCTCCGCGCGGCAGTACTTGGTATTGATATGCATCAGCAGCATGTCGCACCAGTGGCCGGGGTCGTCGAGACTGGCGCGCACGGTGGTGAACGGATAGTCGACGCGGGCGTAGATGTCGCCCTTCAGGCGCTGCGATGTCTCACTCGAATCGAGTACCAGTGGCCGCTGGAAGGGATTGCGCTGCAGTTGCGGTGCCAGCGTTTCATATTTTGCACGCAGCGCGGCGGCCGGATCGGTATCCGCCGCTCTTGCGGCGCCAAGCATGCCGGCCAGCAGGCAGCCGACGGGAAAAACGTATTTCTTTAGTGAAAACATGAACTTGTCTTCCGCGGAAAGAAGCTGTTGGAGTGCGACGACCGTAGAAAATTCATCGCCATCCGGTGCTGCGCCATATCCTTGCCGGCTGACAATTCGGAATGGCATTTCCATCTGCAGGAATAGCTGCCCGTCCGGCCATTTGCGCAGTTCTATCTGAAGCGAACGCGGTGATGCGGCAGGGCGTCGCGCTGCCGAGTTGCCGCCATCCGGTCGGAGGCTCAGGTGGATGGATGGAAGCGGGTGATGCAGGGAGTGAACGACGAGGGCGGGCGCATCTCGCGCAGTTGTGGCAACCCGGACGCAGTTCGGGTGCCATGTTCCTTGGCGGTCGACCGCCGATCGTGCTTGACGAAAACCCGGCGTCACCACCGGATGCATCGTCTATTGGGGCAGCGGCTCGATCAGTTCCGGCGCGTTGTGGCGTGCATTGTTGACCGCTGGGCTGACCCGATGCCATTCGAAGTCCGTCGCCGGCAGCGAGCCGATGCGCGCCATCTGCTCGGCCTGTTCCAGCGGCGTATCGAGACTCATCCAGATGCGCGCATCGTCGGCCGCCAGCACCACCGGCCGCCGGTCATGCACGTCGACCATGCCGCCTTCGGCGGCGGAAGTCACGATCACGAAACCGGCCCCTTCCGCCGCCGGTTCGCGCTCCGGCGTGCTGGTCAGTGCAGCCATGAACAGGGGACGACCATCACGGCGGCGGATGTACCACGGTTGCCGCTGTCCTTTCGGTCCTGTCCATTCGTACCAGCCATTGGCCGGGACGATGATGCGGCCGCTTTTCATCAATGGCCGGTAGTATGGGGTCAGCAGCTTTTCGCGCTGTGCATTGATGGCGGGCTGCAACCCCTTCTTCTTCGCCCACGGCGACAGATAGCCCCATGGGACTTGCTGCGTCGAGAGGCCATCGCCATCGTCAGCCAGACGGAAGATCCAGTGCCGCGCACCCGGCGCGCCGTTGTAGGCGGCAATCGGCTGCGACGGATAATCATCCAGCGCATCCAGGGCGACGCCGATCGCCTGCGCATAGCTGCGCACCGATTCGGTTTGGGTAAAGCGTCCGCACATGCCCCCAGTGTAGTACTTCGGACAGGAGGGCGGGCTGGCTCGCGGGTGCCCCGGCGAAGCGCAATTTGCGCTCATGATGCGTTCAGGCCGATGTAAAAAATCGGCAGGGAAGATGCCGGCCCGGTAAAGACGCCGATGCGGAAAATAAAAAAAAAAGGCCGCACTTGCGTGCGGCCTTCTCGAATCTGGCTCCCCGACCTGGACTCGAACCAGGGACCTGCGGATTAACAGTCCGTCGCTCTACCGACTGAGCTATCAGGGAAAAGAGACAGGATTATAGGCTTGTGGAATGCCCGGTGTCAAATCAAAAATGCCGGATTTGATGCTGGAAACGTTGAATGCATCTAACGTTTCCAGCGGCGACCGATGCCGTTAAATGACGCTGGCGATCGACTCGACCACGCGGTCGATATTGCGCGAATTCAGGGCGGCGACGCAGATGCGGCCGGTGTCGACGGCGTAGATCGAGAACTCGTTGCGCAGGCGGCCGACCTGTTCCTTGGAAAGGCCGGAATAGGAAAACATGCCGCGCTGGCGGGTGACGAAGTCGAAGTCGCGCGCAGGCGCCTTTTCCTTCAGTTTCTGTACCAGCTGTTCGCGCATTTCGCGGATGCGCACGCGCATGCCGGTCAGCTCGGATTCCCACATCTGCCGCAGTTCCGGCGTGCCGAGCACGGTGGCGACCACCTGGCCGCCATGGATCGGCGGGTTCGAATAGTTCGTGCGCACCACGCGCTTCAGTTGCGACAGCACGCGCGTGGCTTCTTCGGCGCTGGCAGCGGCAATCGACAGCGCGCCGACCCGCTCGCCGTACAGCGAGAACGATTTCGAGAACGAATTGGAAACGAACAGCGGGCCGCCGGCAGCGGCGAATTGCCGTACCACCTTGCCGTCGGCTTCAATGCCGTCACCGAAGCCCTGGTAGGCCATGTCGAGAAACGGGATCAGGCCGCGCTGCGTCACGACCTGGATCACCTGCTGCCATTGGGCGTCCGACAGGTCGGCGCCGGTCGGATTGTGACAGCAGGCGTGCAGCACGACGATCGAGCCGGCCGGCATCGTCTGCAGCGCCTGCAGCATGCGCTCGAAGGCGACGCCGTGCGTGGCAGGATCGTAGTAAGGGTAATTGTTGACGGTGAAGCCGGCCGCTTCGAATAGCGCGCGGTGGTTTTCCCAGCTCGGATCGCTGATCCACACCTGAGCGGTGGGCGCAAAGCGCTTCAGGAAGTCGGCGCCAAGCTTCAGGGCGCCGGTGCCGCCGAGCGCCTGCACGGTGACGGCGCGCTTTTCTTGAACTAGCGGGCTGTCGGCCCCAAATACCAACTCTTGCACTGCCTTGTCGTAGGCGGGCAGGCCATCGATGGGCAGATAGCCGCGCGGCGCCAGCTTTTGCGCCAGCTGCGCCTCCGCTTTTTGTACGCACTCCAGCAGCGGCACCTTGCCGTTGTCATCGTAGTAGACGCCGACGCCGAGGTTGATTTTCTGCGGATTCTGATCGGCGTTATAGGCTTCGGTAATGCCGAGAATCGGGTCGCGCGGAGCGAGTTCGACGGTGCTGAAAAGGGAGGCGGGGAGGGGCGCGTTCATCGTGATAACATGAAAAGTTGGTTGCAATTTTGTGCCGCGGTGGGGGCAATGCAGGACGGAAAGCTTGCGTTCCGCCACTGAATTGCAAACGACGATTTTACCAAAGGTAGATTGCAATGGCAGAATTATCCGATGTGTCCAGCACGCTGGACGAATCCCGAATCATTACCTTCCCCGACTCCCCTTACCAGTTGTACCAGCCGTTCCCGCCGGCCGGCGATCAGCCGCAGGCGATCGCCCGTCTGGTCGAGGGCATCGAGGACGGACTGTTTTACCAGACCCTGCTCGGGGTGACCGGCTCCGGCAAGACTTATACGATGGCCAACGTGATCGCGCGGCTGGGCCGGCCGGCGATCGTGTTCGCGCCGAACAAGACGCTGGCGGCGCAGCTGTACAGCGAATTCCGCGAGTTTTTCCCGAAGAACGCGGTCGAGTATTTCGTCAGCTATTACGACTATTACCAGCCGGAAGCCTACGTACCGCAGCGCGACCTGTTCATCGAGAAGGATTCGTCGATCAACGAGCACATCGAGCAGATGCGGCTGTCCTGCACCAAGTCGCTGATGGAGCGGCGCGACGTGGTGATCGTGGCGACCGTGTCGGCGATCTACGGTATCGGTAATCCGAGCGAATACCACCAGATGATCCTGACCTTGCGCAGCGGCGACAAGGTCAGCCAGCGCGACATCATCGCGCGCCTGATCCAGATGCAGTACACCCGCAACGACGTCGATTTCGCGCGTGGCACCTTCCGCGTGCGCGGCGACATGATCGACGTCTTTCCCGCCGAGCATGCCGAACTGGCGCTGCGCATCGAGACCTTCGACGACGAAGTCGAAAGCCTGCAGCTGTTCGATCCGCTGACCGGCCGCGTGCGACAGAAGATTCCGCGCTTCACCGTCTATCCCGGCTCGCACTACGTGACGCCGCGCACGACGGTGCTGCGAGCGATCGAAACCATCAAGGAAGAGTTGCGCGAGCGGTTGGCCTGGTTCCGCAACGAAGGCAAGCTGGTCGAGGAGCAGCGGCTGGAGCAGCGCACCCGCTTCGATCTCGAGATGATGCAGGAGATCGGCTTTACCAAGGGCATCGAAAACTATTCGCGCCACCTGTCCGGCGCGAAGCCGGGCGAGCCGCCGCCGACGCTGGTCGACTACCTGCCGCCGGACGCTCTGATGTTCATGGACGAATCGCATGTGCTGGTCGGGCAGCTGAACGGCATGTACAACGGCGACCGCGCGCGCAAGACCAACCTGGTCGACTACGGCTTCCGGCTGCCGTCGGCGCTCGACAACCGGCCGTTGCGCTTCGATGAATTCCAGAGCAAGATGCGGCAGACCATCTTCGTCTCCGCCACCCCCGCCGAATACGAGCAGGAACACGCCGACCAGGTGGTGGAGCAGGTGGTGCGGCCGACCGGCCTGGTCGATCCGGTCATCAGCGTGCGCCCGGCCAGCACCCAGGTCGACGACCTGATGTCGGAAATCAGCGAACGCATCAAGAAGGACGAGCGCGTGCTGGTGACTACGCTGACCAAGCGCATGGCCGAGCAGCTGACCGAGTTCCTGTCCGACAACGGCGTCAAGGTGCGCTATCTGCACAGCGACATCGATACCGTCGAGCGCGTCGAGATCATCCGCGACCTGCGGCTCGGCACCTTCGACGTGCTGGTCGGTATCAACCTGCTGCGCGAAGGACTGGACATTCCCGAGGTGTCGCTGGTGGCGATCCTGGATGCCGACAAGGAGGGTTTCCTGCGTTCCGAACGCAGCCTGATCCAGACCATCGGCCGCGCCGCGCGCAACCTGCACGGCATGGCGATCCTGTACGGTGACAAGGTCACGGATTCGATGCGGCGCGCGATCGATGAAACCGAGCGCCGCCGCAACAAGCAGCTGACCTTCAACGATGAAAACAACATCACGCCGATCGGCATCAAGAAGACCATCCGCGAACTGATCGACGGCGTCTACAGCCCGCAGGAAGCACGCGAGGAACTGCAGGCGGCGCAGGAGCATGCGCGCTACGAGGCGATGACTGAAAAGCAGGCCGGCAAGGAAATCAAGCGGCTGGAAAAGCTGATGCTGGAGCACGCGAAGAACCTGGAATTCGAAAAGGCGGCGCAGGTGCGCGATCAGCTCGGCCTGCTGAAGGAACAGCTGTTCGGCGCATCCGGCGCCGAAAACGTGACGTCGCTGCTGGGCAAGGCGTAGGGTTTTCGGCCCAGCTTTATTATGGGAGTATGTGGAAATGTCGGCCTGTTTATGTCCGGTATAGGGCATATGCCACGGGAGTATATGAAGTAATCGCTACGCTGCTGCAGCGGCATTCGCGGCATGCCGGTCCTGTCGCCGGCGCCGCCGCAACGCGGTCCCGGTTGATACGCTCCAACCTCGCCGCGCCGGGATCGCCCACACTGGAGGCCGCATGGAAGCTCCATGCTCGCCGCCGCCTACCATCCTGTTCCGAAAGATCGATTGCCGCCATGACGACACCCGCCATTCCCGCCCCGTTTTCCGCTGCGCTCGCCACCGCCCATCCATCGTGGCAACCAGTGCTGCGCGCCGGAATGGAGGCGATGGCCGCCAGCGATCCGGCCTACCTGCCGCAACTGGCCGCGGCCGCCTATCTGCCGACTGGAGGACGGATCTTCGCCGCCTTTTCCCGGCCCTTGGAACAGGTGCGCTACGTGCTGATCGGCGAAGGCCCGTATCCGCGCGCGGAAAGCGCGATCGGCGTCTGCTTCATGGATGGCGCGGTGGATTCGCTGTGGTCCGAGCGCGGGCTGTCGAAGCCGGTCAACCGCGCCACTTCGCTGCGCAATTTCATGAAGATGCTGCTGGTGGCCGGCGGCCACGCCGATCCGCGGCACCTGTCAGGCGAAGCGCTGGCGCCGATCGCGCAGCAGGCGCAGGCCGCCGGCTCGGGCTGGACCCGTACCCGCGCCGAGCTGCAGGAAAACCTGCTCGACAACGGCTTCCTGCTGCTGAACGCGACGCTGGTCTATCGGACCGACGTGCCGCCGCAACGCGACGCCAAGGCGTGGCGGCCGCTGATGCAGGCCGTGCTGGAAGCGCTGGCCAAGCAGGCACAGGTGCAAAAAAAGCCGCTGCCGACCCTGGTGCTGTGGGGAAAGATCGCGGCTGAACTGGAAGCGCTGCCGATTTCCAGGGAGTTTCCGAAAGCGGCCTCGGAACACCCGTACAACCTCAGCTTCATCGCCCATCCGGGGATGCAGAAACTGTTCGGTCCTATGCACCTGCTACGCAGAAAAGCAGCCTGAATACTGTTTGCGGCCGCAAAAAAGCCGGCCCGAGGGCCGGCTTGGCGCGAAAACGGTAGTGCTCAGTCGCGGCTGCCGCCGAAGATCCCGAGCAGCGACAGCAGGTTGGCGAAGATGTTGTACAGGTCCAGGTAGATCGCCAGCGTGGCCGAAATATAGTTAGTTTCGCCGCCATTGATGACCCGCTGCACGTCGTACAGGATGTAGGCGGAAAAAATGGCGATCGCCACCACCGAGATGGTCAGATACAGTGCCGGCAGCTGCAGGAAGATATTGGCCGCCGCTGCCAGCAGGATCACCAGCACGCCGGCGAACAACCACTTGCCCATGCCGGAGAAATCGCGCTTGGATACCGTGGCGACGCTCGCCATCACGCCGAAGATCGCTGCCGTGCCGCCGAACGCGGTCATGATCAGCGTGGCGCCGTTGGAAAAGCCGAGCACGTAGCCGATCAGGCGCGACAGCATCAAGCCCATGAAAAAGGTGAAACCGAGCAGCACGGCGACGCCGAGGCCGGAAGTCTTGGTCTTCTCGATGGCGAAGATGAAGCCGAAGGCGATCGCCAGGAAGGCGAGGAAGCCGATCATCGGGCTGCCGGCGAACAGCGAGAAATTCATCTGCACGCCGACCCAGGCGCCGAGGATCGTCGGCAGCATCGACAGTGCCAGCAGCCAGTAGGTATTGCGCAGCACGCGGTTGCGCACTGCCAGTGCGGTACCGGCGGTGCCGCTGCTGCCATAGGTAGTCTGCGGAATGTTCGGGTTCATTTTGCCTCCAGGTTGGCCGCAGGATGCGGCTCATTGCGGTTCATCCGAAGCCTCAGTATATAGGACCGGCGGCGCCGTGCCGGATTTGGCGGTGCCGCCCGCGGTTTTCCGCGTTTCGTGAGGGGTAGGGTTTCATGATAAAATTCGTGGTTAATCAAATTTTTAACTGATTTCCTTAACCCTTTCATTTCATTGGAGTTTTTACAGATGGCAATCGAACGTACCCTGTCGATCATCAAGCCGGACGCAGTCGCGAAAAACGTCATCGGCCAGATCTATACGCGTTTTGAAAACGCCGGCCTGAAGGTGATTGCCGCCCGCATGGCGCAGCTGTCGCGCGCCGAAGCCGAAGGTTTTTACGCGGTACATCGGGAACGTCCGTTCTTCAAGGACCTAGTCGACTTCATGGTATCCGGTCCGGTGATGGTGCAAGTGCTGGAAGGCGAAGGAGCGATTGCCAAGAACCGTGAGCTGATGGGCGCGACCGATCCGAAGAAGGCCGACAAGGGTACCATCCGTGCCGATTTCGCCGATTCCATCGACGCCAACGCCGTGCACGGCTCGGACGCGGCGGAAACCGCCCAAGTCGAAATCGCCTATTTCTTCCCTGCGCTGAACATCTATTCGCGCTGATACCCACTGCCGCTCGCTGCCTGACGGCGAGCGGCGCACCGCATCGCCATGACCGCCGAACTCGTCAATCTGCTGAATCTGGATTCTTCCCAGCTCGCCGCCTTCTGCCTCGACCTGGGCGAGGAGCCGCGCCGCGTCAAGATGCGTGCCAAGCAGCTGCAGCGCTGGATCCACCAGTCCGGCTGCGAAGATTTCCAGGCGATGACGGATGTCGCCAAATCCCTGCGCGACAAGCTCGCGGCGCGCGCGCATGTGGTCGCGCCCGCCATCATCAGCGACCACCTGTCGGCCGATGGCACGCGCAAGTGGCTGCTGGACGTCGGCCAGGGCAATGCCGTCGAAATGGTGTTCATCCCCGAGGAGAACCGCGGCACGCTGTGCATCTCGACCCAGGCCGGCTGCGCGGTGAACTGCCGTTTCTGCTCGACCGGCAAGCAGGGCTTCAGCCGCAACCTGACGGTCGGCGAAATCATCGGTCAGCTGTGGCTGGCCGAATTCATGCTGCGCCGGAGCAAGGGCGTCGAGTGCGGCCCGAAGGGCGAGCGCCAGATCACCAACGTGGTGATGATGGGCATGGGCGAACCGCTCCTCAATTTTCAGCCGGTCGTCAGCGCCTTGAAGATCATGCTGGACGATACCGCCTACGGCCTGTCGCGCCGGCGTGTGACTGTTTCCACCAGCGGCGTGGTGCCGATGATCGACAAGCTGGCGCTGGAATGTCCGGTGGCGCTGGCGGTCTCGCTACATGCGTCGAACGACGCCTTGCGCGACAGCCTGGTGCCGCTGAACCGGAAGCACCCGCTGTCCGAACTGATGGCAGCCTGCCGCCGCTATCTGGACTACGCGCCGCGCGACTTCGTGACTTTCGAGTACTGCATGCTCGACGGCGTCAATGACAGCGACGCCCACGCGCGTGAACTGCTTGCCCTTGTGCAGGACGGTCCCGACGCCGTACCATGCAAATTCAATTTGATTCCGTTCAATCCCTTCCCCGAGTCAGGGCTGAAGCGCTCAGGCAACGCACGCATCAAGGCGTTCGCCCAGATCCTGATGGATGCCGGCATCGTGACCACTATCCGCAAGACGCGCGGCGACGATATCGACGCCGCTTGCGGCCAACTGGCCGGCGAGGTGAAGGATAGAACCAGGGTACGGGAGCGCATGCAGAAAATGACCGAATACCAGCAAAAATACGGGAAGGATTTCGGGCGCCTGGTGGAGATTCCTTCGTGATGCGGACAGCAGGGCGCCTGTCGGTCAGCCTGACCTTGGTGCTGGCCGTGCTGGCTGGATGCGCCGGGACCGAACCCGGGGTCAACAGCGGCCCGCAGGCAGAATTGCGTACCAGTTCGGATCAGACCGACGATCAGAAGCGCGCCAGGATCCGCCTGCAGCTGGCGATCGGCTACTACGGCCAGCGCCAGCTGGATACCGCGCTCGATGAGATCAAGAAGGCGCTGCAGGCCGATCCGGCCTTTGCCGACGCCTATGGCCTGCGCGGCCTGATCTACATGGACATCGGCGAAACCCGGCTGGCCGATGAAAATCTGCTGCGCGCGTTGCGGCTGCAGCCCGGGAACCCGGATTTCGCCAACAACTACGGTTGGTTCCTGTGCCAGAACGGGCGCGAGAAGGAGGCGATCCCGTATTTCGAAACGGCGCTGGCCAACAAGGCCTATCAATCGCCGGCGAAAGCCTTGAACAATGCCGGCGTCTGCAGCCTGAAGCTGAAGGATCAAGCCGCTGCCGAACGCTATTTCACCCAGGCCTTCCAGTACGAACCCGGCAATCCGTCGGTGAACGCCAATCTGGCCAAGGTCTATTTCCTGCAGGGCAATGACGAGCGCGCCCGTTTCTATATCGATCGCGCGACCAAGGCGGAAATTCCGACCCCCGACATCCTATGGACCGGGATCAAGATCGAGCGCAAGCTGGGACGGCGTGCGGCGGAAGCCAGCCTGGTAACGCAGTTGCGCCGCCGTTACCCGGAATCGCAGGAATACGCGGCGTACCTGCGCGGAGCATTCGATGAGTGACGACGATGTGACGCCGCCGATCGACGGAGCTGCCGCTTTGCCGGCGCAGCCGTCGCCGGGACAGCAACTCGCCGAGCGGCGCCAGGCGGCGGGCTGGACGATCGAGCAGGTGGCGGCGCAGCTGAAGCTGGCGCCGCGCCAGATCGAGGCGCTGGAAACCGACCGCCTCGATGCCTTGCCGGGTGCGATGGTGGCGCGCGGCTTCATCCGTAGCTACGCCCGCTTGCTGAAGATGGATCCGGCGCCATTGCTGGCGATGGTCAGCGCCGACATCCGCTCGCCGATCGAATCGATACGGCAGCAGCGGCCTCTATCGGAGCCGTTTTCCGAAACCCGGCTGCCGTCGATGCATGCACCGAAGACGTCTTGGACCTGGCTGCCGGTGTTGCTGCTGCTTGGTGCGGCGGCAGTCGGCATCTGGGGAGCGCAGCGTGCCGACTGGCATGCGGTCCTGCCGGAAGCGGTGGCGGCCTGGCTTGCGGAGCCGAGCCCGGCGTCGGCGCCAGAGGCGCGGATCGCGGGCGTAGAAGCGGCGCCGCCGTTGGCGGCCGTCGAGCCCGCACCGACGGTCGAAGCAATGCCTCCTGCCGCCGAAAGGCCGCAACCCGCGCCGGCTGAAGCGGCCGTTCCGGCTAGGACGGAGCCGGTCGGCGCCGTGCCGCAGCCGGCCGTTGCCCCGACTGCGGTCGCCGACAACCAGTTGAATTTGACCGTGCACCAGGATTCTTGGATCGAAATCAAGCGCCAGGACAGCAGCGTCATGGTGTCGCGCCTGGCCAAGGCAGGGACTACCGAAACCTTTGAAATTGCCGAGCCGGTGCTGCTGGTGGTCGGTAACGTCGCCGGAGTCGAGGCGAGTTTGCGCAATGCGCCGCTGGACCTGAAATCCACCACGTCCACCAATGTCGCGCGCATCAACCTGAAATAGCCAAGCATGTCTCCCACTCTGCCGATTTCTTCCGGCCCTGCGGTTCGCCGCCTAACCCGACGCGTCGGCATCTGCTACGGGACGCGTGAAATCGCAGTCGGCGGCGGCGCGCCGGTAGTGGTGCAGTCGATGACCAATACCGATACCGCCGACGTGATCGGCACCGCGATCCAGGTCAAGGAACTGGCGCGCGCGGGCTCCGAGCTGGTGCGCATCACCGTCAACAATCCGGAATCGGCGGCGGCGGTGCCGGCCATCCGCGAACAGCTCGATCGCATGGGAATCGACGTGCCGCTGGTCGGCGATTTCCACTACAACGGCCATCGGCTGCTGCACGACTTTCCGGAATGCGCGCAGGCGCTGTCGAAGTACCGCATCAATCCCGGCAACGTCGGCCAGGGTGCCAAGCGCGACACGCAGTTTGCCCAGATGATCGAAGTGGCCTGCCGGTATGGCAAGCCGGTGCGTATCGGTGTCAATTGGGGCAGCCTCGATCAGGCGCTGCTGGCGCGCACGATGGATGAAAATGCCCGCCGTCCGCAGCCGTGGGATGCGCAGGCGGTGATGTACGAGGCGCTGATCACCTCGGCGATCGAAAACGCCCGACGCGCCGAGGAACTGGGCTTGCCGGGCGACCGCATCATCCTGTCGTGCAAGGTTTCAGGCGTGCAGGATCTGATCGCGGTCTACCGCGAACTGGCACGCCGCTGTGACTATCCGCTACACCTGGGATTGACCGAAGCCGGCATGGGCAGCAAGGGGATCGTCGCTTCGACCGCCGCGCTGGCGGTGCTGCTGCAGGAAGGCATCGGCGACACCATCCGCGTTTCGCTGACGCCGGAACCCGGCGGCGACCGCACCCGGGAAGTGATCGTGGCGCAGGAAATTCTGCAGACCATGGGCCTGCGCAAGTTCACGCCGATGGTGATCGCCTGTCCCGGCTGCGGCCGCACCACCTCGACCGTTTTCCAGGATCTCGCCGACAAGATCCAGACTTATTTGCGCGAGCAGATGCCGGTCTGGAAAGAGCAGTATCCCGGCGTCGAAAACATGAACGTGGCGGTGATGGGCTGCATCGTCAATGGCCCGGGCGAATCCAAGCATGCCAACATCGGCATCAGCCTGCCGGGTACCGGCGAATCGCCGGCAGCGCCGGTCTTCGTCGACGGCGAAAAGAAGCTCACCTTGCGCGGTGAGCGGATTGCCGAAGAATTTCAGGAAATCGTCTTGTCCTATGTAAAGACGCGTTACGGCAAAGCGTCGGCACACTGAATCTTCCCTCCTGGCGCGCCTAGGGGCGCGCCGCCAACTCTTGCAAAAACAATGGCGGAAAGCAAAAAACTGGAAAAAATCGTCGGCGTCAAGGGGATGAACGACATCCTGCCGGCGGACGCCCCCTTGTGGGAGCTGTTCGAGAACACGGCGCAATCGGTGCTGAAAAGCTACGGTTTTCAGCAGATCCGCACGCCGATCGTCGAATCTACCGCGCTGTTCGCACGTGGATTGGGCGAGGTGACCGACATCGTCGAAAAGGAAATGTATTCGTTTACCGATTCGATGAACGGCGATCAGCTGACCCTGAGGCCGGAGAGCACCGCCTGCGTGGTGCGCTCGGTGCTGGAGCATAACCTGACCTATGATGGTCCGAAGCGGCTGTGGTATGCGGGACCGATGTTCCGGCACGAGCGTCCGCAGCGCGGCCGCTATCGCCAGTTCCACCAGGTCGGCGCCGAGGCAATCGGTTTCGGCGGCCCCGACGTCGACGCCGAGCTGATCATGCTGTGCCGGCGGCTGTGGGACGACCTCGGGCTGCCGGATATCCGGCTGGAGCTGAATTCGATCGGCGATGCCGCGGAGCGCAACCGGCACCGGATCGATCTGATTGCCTATTTCGAGCAGCATCGCGACTTGCTGGATGCGGATGCGCAACGGCGGCTGCACAGCAATCCGCTGCGCATCCTCGACAGCAAGAATCCGGCCATGCAGCAGATGATCGACGCGGCGCCGCGCCTGCTCGACTATCTGGGCGAAGAGTCACGTGCGCACTTCGAGGGCGTGCAGAGGATTTTACGTTACAACAACATTCCATTTTCGATCAATCCGCGCCTGGTACGCGGAATGGACTATTACAACCGCACGGTGTTCGAGTGGATCACCGATCAGTTGGGGGCGCAGGGCACTGTTTGTGGCGGCGGCCGCTACGATCCGCTGATCGAAATGTTCGGCGGCAAGCCGACACCGGCCTGCGGTTTTGCGATCGGCGTCGAGCGCGTGCTCGAACTGATGCGCGCCAATGGCGAACAGGCAACCCCGAATCAATGCGACGTCTACCTGGTGCACCAGGGCGAGGAAGCGCAGCTCCAGGCTTTCGTGCTGGCCGAGCGTTTACGCGATGCCGGCCTGGATGTTGTGCTACATTGCGCCTCGGCAAACGCCGCCAGCAGCTTCAAGTCGCAAATGAAGCGGGCCGACGCCAGTGGCGCCGCCTTTGCGGTCATCCTCGGCGAGGATGAAATCAAGGCCGGTGCCGCGGCCGTCAAGACGCTGCGCGCCAGCGACGGTCCGCAGCAAACCACGGTTGCCTTCGACTCGGTGGTCGACCATCTGGTGGAGCAGATCGTCGGCGGCGCGCATGGCGAAGACGGCCACGACCATATCCACTACCACCCTTAATACGTTTCATCATGGCATACGATCTCGAAGAACAGGAACAGCTCGCCAGTCTCAAGGCATGGTGGAATCAGTACGGCAATCTGCTCACGTGGGTGCTGATCGTTTGCCTGGGGGCCTATGCGGCATGGGCCGGCTGGAATTTTTACCAGAGAAACCAGGCGGTACAGGCGTCGCAGCTGTATGACGAATTGCAGAAGGCTGTCAATGCCAAGGACAACGCCAAGGTCTTGCGTGCCGCGGGCGACATGGAAGAGAAGTTCTCCGGCACCATCTACGCGCAGATGGCGGCGCTGGCCGCCGCCAAGTCGGCTTTCGAGGCGAATGACGTGAAGAGCGCCCAGGCGCAGCTGCAATGGGCCGCCGACAAGGGGCGCGACCCGGAATACCAGGCGATCGCGAAGATCCGCCTGGCCGGCATCTATCTCGATGAAAAGGCGTACGACGATGGGTTGAAGGTCCTGTCGGGTTCGTTCCCACCGGCGTTCGAAAGCGCGGTCGCTGATCGCCGCGGCGATATTCTGTTTGCGCAAAACAAGCTTGACGAAGCGCGCAGCGCCTATCAGAGCGCGCTACAAAAAATGGATCAGAAGAATCCCGGGCGCCAGTTCGTCCAGTTGAAACTGGATGCGCTTGGCGGCGCGGCGGACAAGGGCGCCGCCTGATGCTCTCGAAAGCAGAACAAACAGGGGAAAAGATGCATATTGCCGTCAAGCTGTTCGGAGCCGGGGCGTTGGCCTTGTTGGCAGGCTGTTCCACGTTGTCGTCGCTGAATCCTTTCGCCCGCAAGGCGCCGCCCCTGAATCCGCCGGCGGCACTGGTCGAGTTCAAGCCGACACTGACTGCGCGCACGGTCTGGTCGACCGCGGTCGGCTCCGCCACCACCCACGCGTTTGCGCCGGCGGTTGCGAACGGCAGCGTGTTCGCCGCTTCCGCCGACGGGTCGCTGATGCGCATCGATGCCGCCAGCGGCGCGGTGGTGTGGCGGATCAAGGCCGACAGCCCGCTGACGGCGGGGGTTGGCACGGATGGCGAAACGGTTGCTGTGGCGGGAGAAAAAGGCGAGTTGCTGGTGTTCGATGGCAATGGCAAATTCCGCTGGAAGGCGCAGGCCAGCAGCGAAATATTGTCCGCGCCCGCAGTCGGCCGCGGCATGGTGATCGTGCGCAGCCTGGACAATCACGTCGCTGCCTATGACGCCGGGAGCGGTACACGCCGCTGGCTGATACAACGGTCGATCCCGTCGCTGACGCTGCGCGCAGCGCCAGGTATCGTCATCAGCGGAGACACCGCCTTTGTCGCCTTGCCGGGCGGGCGCCTGTCGGCGCTGGCGCTCGGCAATGGCGGCCCGCGTTGGGAAGTGGCGATCGGCGATCCGCGTGGGACCACTGAGCTGGAACGTATCGCCGATGCCTCCGGGACGCCGGTGATCGTCGATGATGAAGTATGCGCGGTTGCCTATCAGGGCCGGATCGGCTGTTTTGACATCAACAGCGGTTCGGCGCGCTGGTTCAAGGAATTTTCCAGCTATGTCGGCGTGGCAGCCAATCAGCGCTTCGTGTTCGCCGCCGATGAGCGCGGCGCGGTCAACGCCTTTGCGCGCCAGAGCGGCGCCGGCGCCTGGCGCAATGACAAGCTGGCTTTCCGCCGGCTGACCACGCCTGCGTCGTTCGGGCGCGCGGTCGCCGTCGGCGATTATCAGGGCTACGTGCACTTTCTGTCGCAGGAAGACGGTTCCTTCACCGCCCGTATTGGCACCGACGGCAGTCCGGTACTCGCTGCACCGGTAGTAGCCGGCAACAATCTTGTGGTCCAGACGCAAGCCGGAGCGGTGGTCGCCCTGAGTATCGATTAAAGGATTTGATGAAACCGGTTATCGCCCTGGTAGGCCGTCCCAACGTCGGCAAATCGACGCTGTTCAATCGCCTGACGCGCTCGCGCGACGCGCTGGTGGCGGATCTTCCCGGATTGACGCGGGACCGGCACTACGGCAACGGCCGGCTCGGCGAACGTCCTTTTCTGGTGATCGATACCGGCGGCTTCGAGCCGGTGGCGAAAGACGGCATTCTGCATGAAATGGCCAAGCAGACGCGCCAAGCGGTGGCCGAAGCCGATGTCGTGATTTTCATCGTCGACGGCCGCCAGGGCCTGACGCCGCATGACAAGACCATCACCGATTTCCTGCGAAAGGCCGGACGGCCAGTCATGCTGGTGATCAATAAATCGGAGGGAATGAAGTACACGACGGTCGCCGCCGATTTCTACGAACTTGGCCTGGGCGCCCCCTATGTGATTTCGGCCGCGCATGGCGACGGCGTGATGGAACTGGTGGATGAGGCGCTCGACCTCGCCTTGGCCGGAGTTAAGAACGAGGAAGAGACGGCAGAGGCCCCGCCGGGCTCGGATATCCGCATTGCCATCGTCGGCCGACCGAATGTCGGCAAGTCGACCCTTGTCAATACCCTGCTGGGAGAAGAGCGCGTGATCGCCTTCGACATGCCAGGGACTACTCGCGATTCGATCGAGATCGGCTTCGAGCGGGGCGGGCACCACTATACGTTGATCGATACCGCCGGAATCCGGCGCCGCGGCAAGGTGTTCGAAGCGATCGAAAAGTTTTCGGTGGTCAAGACTTTGCAGTCGATATCCGAAGCCAACGTCGTAATCCTTCTGCTCGATGCCCAGCAGGACATTTCGGAACAGGACGCGCATATCGCCGGCTTCATCCTTGAATCCGGCCGCGCGCTGGTGGTCGCCATCAATAAATGGGACGGCCTGACCAGCGCGCGGCGGGATGAGATCAAGATCGATCTCGAACGCAAGCTGGATTTCCTTGGCTTTGCAAAATTCCATTTCATTTCCGCATTGAAAGCCACCGGCATCGGACCACTGATGAAATCGGTCGATGCCGCCTACAATGCAGCGATGGCCGACCTCACCACGCCGAAGCTGACGCGCGCGCTGATTGAGGCGGTCGAGCGCCAGGAGCCGCGCCGCAAGGGGGCGATCCGACCCAAATTGCGCTATGCGCACCAGGGGGGGAAAAATCCGCCTGTCGTGGTGATTCACGGCAACGCGCTGGACGCAGTGGATGCCAATTACAAGCGTTACCTTGAAAAGCATTTTCGCGAAACTTTTGCGCTGACAGGAACGCCGATGCGGATCGAATTCCGTACCGGCCGCAACCCTTATCAGCGCCCGCAAAAATAATCCCATCCGGTTGGCGGCAAATCGAGAAATCGATTACAGTCTTTATTCGCTTTCAGTGCGAGGCACTTGAAATCCTTGATAGACGCCTCCAACTCCTGAATACAACAACACAATGGAGCTGCCATGAGCAACAAAGGGCAATTGTTACAAGACCCCTTCCTCAACGCCTTAAGAAAAGAGCACGTTCCCGTTTCGATTTATCTCGTGAATGGAATCAAGCTTCAAGGCCACATCGAATCTTTCGATCAATATGTCGTCCTGCTTCGCAATACGGTGACGCAGATGGTCTACAAGCATGCGATTTCCACGGTCGTCCCGGCGCGCGCCGTCAATCTGAACGTCGAGACGGAATCTGACTGATGCTGACAAGGCGTCCTCATCACAAGTGACCGTAGGCATACGCGCCGTCCTGGTCGGTCTTGATTTCGGCAAGACCGATTTTGCGGCTAGCCTGGAAGAGCTGTCCCTGCTGGCGAAATCCGCCGGCGCCACTCCGGTCGTCACCATTTCCGGCAAGCGGTCTGCGCCGGATACGGCTTTGTTCATCGGCAGCGGCAAGGCGCAGGAAGTCGCGCAGATCGTCGCCGAGCAGCAGCTCGAACTTGCCATCTTCAACCATGCACTGACGCCTGCCCAGCAACGCAATCTGGAGCGCGTGTTGAAGATCAGGGTCGTGGACCGTACCAGCCTGATCCTCGATATTTTCGCCCAGCGCGCCAAGAGCCACGAGGGGAAAATCCAGGTCGAGCTGGCGCAGTTGCAGCACTTGTCGACCCGCCTGGTACGCGGCTGGACTCACCTCGAGCGGCAAAAGGGCGGTATCGGCTTGCGCGGCCCCGGTGAAACTCAGCTGGAAACGGACCGTCGGCTGCTCGGCATGCGGGTCAAGGCCCTGCGCTCCCGTCTGGACAAGCTGCGGCGCCAGCATGCTACCCAGCGGCGCGCGCGCGAGCGCAGTGACATGTTTTCAGTCTCGCTGGTTGGCTATACCAATGCTGGCAAATCCACCCTGTTCAATGCGCTGACCAAGAGTGGCGTGTACGCGGCCGACCAATTGTTCGCGACGCTGGATACCACCTCGCGCAGGATTTATCTTGGTGAGGCCGGCAATGTGGTGATCTCGGACACAGTCGGCTTCATCCGTGAATTGCCGCATCAACTGGTTGCCGCCTTTAGTGCCACTCTGGAGGAAACCGTACATGCCGACTTGCTGTTGCATGTGGTGGATGCGGCCAATCCGGCGCGTATCGAACAGATCGCCGAAGTCAATGCGGTCCTGGACGAAATCGGGGCTAGCCACGTACCGCAGATTTTGGTCTGGAACAAGATCGATGCGACCGACCTTGGGCCGGCGGTCGAGTACGACGAGTATGATAAAATCTGCCGGATTTTTATTAGTGCACAGACAGGGGCCGGTTTGGATTTGCTGCGCCAGGCCATTGCGGAACGCGTAAAAGTGGACGGCGTGGCGCAGTTCGATGCATTGCCGGCAGCGGCAGCTTCCGACGTTTGAACGATTTTAGCGGGCATTCCACCCCTAACTTGAAAGCCGGATCCTTACAGAATGCTTGTTTCCTTCCTAAAAAAACATGGTTTGAAATTCTCGCTGAACGACCCTCGCTGGGGACGTGGCTCGCAGGATGGAAACCAGCAGAATCAACAGCAGAATGGCAGAAGGCCGAATGACGGACCGCCCGATCTCGACCAACTCTGGCGCGATTTCAATCAGCGGCTGAATCGCCTGTTCGGTAACCGCAAGGGCGGCGGCGGCGGCGATGCCGGCGGCGGGTATACGCCCGACATGAAGGGGACCGGGATCGGGGTCGGCGTGCTGGCCGTGGTCGCGGCGCTCCTGTGGCTGGCAAGCGGATTCTTTATCGTGCAGGAAGGCCAGACCGGGGTCGTTCTGACTTTCGGCAAATACAGCCACATGTCGCTGCCCGGCTTCAACTGGCGCTGGCCTTATC
>JBAUJK010000141.1:0-3424 GCA_049683695.1 Burkholderiaceae bacterium | reverse complement strand
GGGTCGCCGATCCGTCGGCGCTGCTGAATGCGTTGCCGCAGTCGTCCAGCACGCCGGAGCTGCAACTGCCGCTGGCCGAAGGCGAAAACTTCGCGCTGATCGAAACCATGCAGCGCGATGCCGGTTTTCCCGGCGCCGAGCAGGTGATCACGATCGACGGCTTGCGCGTCGAATATGCCGACGGCTTCGGCCTGATGCGCTCGTCCAACACGACACCGGTGCTGGTGCTGCGCTTCGAGGCGGAAACGCCGGGGGCGTTGGCGCGCATCCAGGGCGAATTCCGGCGCGTGATTCTGGCCGCCAAGCCGGATGCGCGGCTGCCGTTCTGATCCGGTAGCGGCGGCTGTTCCCTGCCGGCATCCTGCCGCGGGTACATGCTGCTTCCGGATACGCGCTGCTTCAGGGCATAATCGCCGCGTTCCTCC
Source organism: Burkholderiaceae bacterium (assembly GCA_049683695.1). Taxonomy (GTDB): domain Bacteria; phylum Pseudomonadota; class Gammaproteobacteria; order Burkholderiales; family Burkholderiaceae_D; genus DATJCV01. Next base: position 2,999 of record JBAUJK010000141.1, on the reverse strand, counting down.
CGCCTGAAACGGAAATCCCTGTGAAGATCCTGATCGTGCGCGTGTCGTCGCTGGGCGACGTCGTGCATAACATGCCGATGCTGGTCGACATCGCGCGCCATTGCCCCGATGCGCAGATCGACTGGGTAGTGGAAGAAGCCTATGCCGACCTGGTGCGCCTGAATGCCCACGTGCGGGAGGTGATCCCGATCGCGCTGCGGCGCTGGCGGCGCAACCTGGGCGCGGCCGCCACCCGCGCCGAGATCGCTGCCTTCTACCGCCGGCTGCGGCATGAAGCCTACGATCTCGTATTCGACACTCAGGGCTTGCTGAAGACCGGCGTCGTGATGCGGCTGGCGCGGCTGGCGCCGGGCGGGCGCCGGGTCGGGCTGGCTAACGCCACCGAGGGTTCTGGCTACGAGCCGCTGTCGCGGCTGTTCCACACCGAGAGTGTCCGGGTCGGGCGGCGTACCCATGCGGTGATGCGCGCGCGGCTGGTGGCGGCCGGCGCGCTCGGCTATGCGGTCGAAGGGGCGGCCGATTTCGGCTTGCATGCACCGCTGCTGGCTGGCGGCGATCCGGCCTGGCTGCCATCCCAGCCCTACGCCGCGTTCTTCCATGCCACCGCGCGCGCGGCCAAGCAATGGCCGGCACCGCACTGGGTGCACATCGGGCAGGCGCTGGCAGCGCGCGGCTGGCCGGTCCTGCTGCCGTGGGGCAACCCCGCCGAGCGCCAGGCGGCCGAAGCATTGGCGGCGCAGCTGCCGAACGCGCGCGTGCTGCCGTCGCTGACGATGATGGAAGCGGTGCTGCTGGCGCAGCGGGCGGCGCTGGCGGTCGGCGTCGATACTGGCCTGACGCACATCGCCGCCGCCTATTGCCGTCCGACCATCGAGCTGTATTGCGATTCGCCGCGCTGGAAAACCGAAGGCGACTGGGCGCCGCAGATCGTCAACCTGGGCGAGCTGGGTGCGCCGCCGTCGGTGGCGCAGGTGGAACGGGCGCTGGCGAGCCTGCTGGACCGGCAGCCGACGCTCGAGCAAGGTGTTCTTCGATCGAACTAGGGTGCTGCCGGTTGGGGTCGGGAGTATGCATCCGATTTCGCCTATCGGTGCGCGGTGCAAAGCGTTTATTCCTGGAGTATATGAAGGCTTCTGGTCCGCCGAGGTCGTTTCCGCACCGTCGCCGCCGCCTTTTGGCCGGCTTTCCCGCTGATTCCCGCCTGTCGCCGCATCCTTGCTCGGCATCCAATAGCGGCTGACCGTCGCATCGCCACGCGGCATAATATCGGCCATGGAACAGCAAATCCTGGAGATCGACAGCGCCGACTGGCAGATCGCCGCGCCCAACGAAGCGTGGATCGAGGCGCTCGAAGCCGGCAAGGTGCTGTATTTCCCGCGTCTGGCGTTTCGGCTGCTGCCGGAAGAAAGGCGTTTCCTGACGCCCGAAGTGCGCGACCGCAAGGTGCGCAACATCAGCCTGGATGCGCACGGCCATCTGAAGGGGGCGACCGGCGATGCTCCGCAACAGGCGGCGCTGGCGCTGATGATCGGCCGCTTTCGCAGCCAGGCGCAGATGCTGATCGACACGCTGCTGCCGCGCTACACCGGGGCCCTCCGGCTGGCGCCGACCAGCTACCGGCCGGCGCAGGTCGAGACGCGCACGCAACACTGGCGCGCCGACGACCGCCGGCTGCACGTCGACGCGTTCCCGTCGCGGCCCAGCTACGGCGAGCGCATCCTGCGCGTATTCACCAACGTCAATCCGGACGGCGTGCCGCGCGTCTGGCGCATCGGCGAGCCGTTCGAAACCGTCGCCCGCCATTTCCTGCCGCGCACGAAGCGCTATGTACCGTGGCAGGCGCGCGCGCTGGCGGCGCTGCACGTGACCAAATCGCTGCGCAGCGAATACGACCACCTGATGCTGCAGCTGCACGACTGCATGAAAGCCGATCTCGACTACCAGCAGGATGCCGAGCAGCTCAGCATGCCGTTTCCGCCGGGCAGCGTCTGGGTCTGCTTTTCCGACCAGACTTCGCACGCGGCGATGTCCGGCCAGTACATGCTGGAACAGACGCTGCACCTGCCGCCGGCGCAGCAGTACGATCCCGCCGCCAGCCCGCTGGCGATCCTCACCCGGCTGGTCGGCCACCCACTGGTTTGAGCCGCTTCCTGTATTCGATCGCCTGGTGGCTGGCGCTGCCGCTGGTGCTGGCGCGCCTGTGGCGGCGCGGCCGCGCCGAACCCGGCTACCGCAACCACCTCGGCGAGCGGTTCGGCTTCTATCCGCCGCTGCCAACCGATGCGCCGCTGATCTGGCTGCACGCGGTGTCGGTCGGCGAAACGCGCGCCGCCGAGCCGCTGGTGGCGGCGTTGCTGGCCGCGTATCCGCGCCATCGCATCCTGCTGACCCACATGACCGCCACCGGCCGCGCCACCGGTGCCGCGCTGTTCGCGCGCCATGGCGAGCGCGTGCTGCAGAGCTGGCTGCCGTACGACACCGGCTGGATGACGCGCCGCTTCCTCGCGCATTTCGCGCCGCGGTTGGGGCTATTGATGGAAACCGAGGTCTGGCCCAACCTGCTGGCGCAATGCGCGCGCCGCCGGCTGCCGGTGGCGCTGGTCAATGCCCGGCTGTCGCAGCGCTCGCTGGCGCGCGGGCTGCGGCTGCCGGCGCTGTTCGGCGAAGCGGCCGCCAACCTGGCGCTGGTGGCGGCGCAGACCGATGCCGATGCCGAGCGCATCGCGCAACTCGGCGCGCGCCACGTGCAGGTGACCGGCAGCCTGAAGTTCGACGTCGCGCCGCCGGACGACACGGTGGCGCGCGGCGCCGTGCTGCGGCAAAAGTTCGGTGCGCGGCCGGTGCTGCTGTGCGCCAGCACGCGCGACGGCGAGGAAGCGCTGATCCTGGCGGCGCTGCGGCAGTCGGGCGCGGCGCTCGGCGACGCGCTGCTGGTCCTGGTGCCGCGCCACCCGCAGCGCTTCGACGAAGCAGCGGCGCAACTGGCGGAAGCGGGCCTG
>JBAUJK010000140.1:0-7050 GCA_049683695.1 Burkholderiaceae bacterium | reverse complement strand
CACCAACATCATCATGCCGGCCAATCCGGTCGAGGAAAGCATGTGATGGCGCCGCTGACTCCTTTGCTGCAGAGCGCACTCGACTGGCTGCGCACAACGGCGCCGCAGGCGCAGTTAGCCGCCGATTCGCGCCGCATCGGCAGCGGCGACGTTTTCTTCGCCTTTCCCGGTGATGCCGGCGACGGCCGCGCCCATATCGGCCATGCGCTGCAAAACGGCGCCGCCGCCGTGCTTTACGATCCGGCCGGCTTTGCCTGGCGCGACGAATGGCGCGCCCCGCATCTGGCGGTCGCCGACCTGAAACGCCATGCCGGCGTACTGGCCAACGCCTTTTATCGGCAGCCGGACGCGGCGCTGTTCGTGGCTGCCGTGACCGGCACTAATGGCAAGACTTCCTGCAGCCAGTGGCTGGCGGCGGCACTGTCACAACAGAGTGCACCGGCCGCCGCTGTCGGAACGCTCGGCGTCGGCGTGTTCGAGCGTGGACGCTGCGAGCGCTTCGAAGCCACCGGCTATACCACGCCCGACGCGCTGCAGCTACAGCGTGCGCTGGCCGGCATGCGCGACGCCGGCGTCGCCGCGCTGGCGATCGAGGCGTCGTCGATCGGCCTGGATCAGGGGCGCCTGAACGGCATCCATGTCGATGCCGCGCTGTTCACCAACTTGAGCCGTGACCATCTGGACTATCACGGCGACATGGCCGCCTATGAGGCGGCAAAAAACCTGCTGTTCGACTGGCCCGGATTGCGCCATGCGATCGTCAATCTGGATGACCCGATGGGCCAGCGTCTGGTGCAACGTCTCGGCGCCCGGCCGGTCGAAGTCATCGGCTACACGCTCGACCACGCCGCCGCGGACGGCATTCCGGTGCTGCGTGCCAGCGCGCTGCGCCATCAGACGCAGGGAATGGCATTCCAGCTCGATTCGCCGTTTGGCTCGGCGCTGGTAAAGACCCGGCTGCTGGGCCGATTCAATGTCAGCAACGCGCTGGGCGTGCTGGGCGTGCTGTTGGCCAGGGGCTTGCCGTGGCCGGCCGCGCTGGCACTGGTGGAGGGCTTGACGCCAGTGCGCGGCCGGATGCAGCAACTGGGCGGCGAGGACGCGCCGCTGGTGGTGATCGACTATGCCCATACGCCCGACGCGCTGGCGCAGGCATTGGCGGCGCTGCGGCCGGTGGCGCAGCAGCGCGGCGGCAAGCTGTGGTGCGTATTCGGCTGCGGCGGCGACCGCGACCCGGGCAAGCGGCCGCAGATGGGCGCGGCGTCCCAGACTGCCGATCATGTGGTGCTGACCAGCGACAACTCGCGCTCGGAGCCAACCATGCAGATCATCGCCGACATCCTGGCCGGCATGCGGGAGGGCGCCAACGATGCGTTCGCGCCCCAGGTGATCGAGGACCGGGCGGCGGCGATCCTGTGGGCGGTCAAGCATGCGGCCCGACGCGACGTCGTGCTGGTGGCGGGCAAGGGACACGAGGCGTATCAGGAAACCGGCGGCAAGAAGCGGCCTTTCCTGGACGCCGACCACGCGGCGCTGGCACTGGCCGCGCGGGCTACGATGAAGGGAATGGTTTGATGCAATCCACACTGGCAGAACTGCAGCCAGCCACCGGAGGCAAGCTGGTCGGCGGCGACGTCCGCTTCGACGGCGTTTGCACCGACAGCCGCGCGCTGCGTCCCGGCAACCTGTTCGTCGCGTTGCGCGGCGAGCGTTTCGACGCCCATGAGTTCATCACCGACGTGCTGGCGCGCGGAGCGGCGGCGGTGGTGGCGGAAGCGCTGCCGCCCGATGTCGAAGCGCCGGCGCTGATCGTCGCCGACAGCCGCACCGCGCTCGGCTGCATTGCGCGCCACTGGCGGCGCCGCTTCGACCTGCCGCTGATCGGCGTCACCGGCAGCAACGGCAAGACTACGGTCAAGGAAATGATTTCGTCGATCCTGGCGGCCCGCTTCGGCCCCGGCCGCTATCTGGCCACGCGTGGCAACCTGAACAACGAGATCGGTGTGCCGCTGACGCTGTTCGGGCTGCGGCGCGAGCAGGACGCTGCGGTGGTCGAGCTGGGCATGAATCATCCGGGCGAGATCGCGCTGCTGGCGTCGATTGCGGAGCCGACGGTCGGGTTGGTCAACAACGCTCAGCGCGAACACCAGGAGTTCATGGCCACGGTGGCTGCCGTCGCCGAGGAAAACGGCGCCGTGCTGCGCGCGCTGCCGCCGGACGGCGTAGCGGTGTTTCCGGCCGACGACGCGTTTGCAGCGTTGTGGCGCGGTTACGCGCAGGAGCAACCAGGGCGGCGCGTGCTGACCTTCGGCCTGTGCGACGACGCCGACGTGCGCTGCACCTACCGCACCGATGCCTTCGGCAGCGTGCTGTCGATCACCGCCGGCACCCAGCAGTTCACGGTGCAGCTGGCGGCGGCCGGCACGCACAACGTGCGCAACGCGCTGGCGGCGACTGCCTGCGCGCTGGCGGTCGGGATCGATGTCGATGCGATCCGACGCGGGCTGGAAGCCTTCGCGCCGGTCGCCGGCCGCCTGCAGAAAAAGACCGCCGCCAATGGCGTCTGCGTGATCGACGATACCTACAACGCGAACCCGGATTCGGTGCGCGCCGCCATCGACGTGCTGGCGCAGGCGGCGGCGCCACGCATCCTGGTGCTGGGCGACATGGGAGAAGTCGGCAACAACGGGCGCCAGTTTCACCAGGAAATCGGCGCCTATGCGCGAAGCCGCGGTATCGAGCAGTTGCTGACGCTCGGTGAGCTGACGCGAGAGGCCGCGGCTGCGTTTGGCAGCGGCCGCCACTTCGAGCACATCGACGCGCTGGCCGCGGCGCTGGAGTCGCTGCTGACGCCGTCTACCACGGTGCTGGTGAAGGGCTCGCGCTTCATGCGGATGGAGCGACTGGTGCAGCGCCTGACTGGCGAACAACCGAAGGAGTCCCACTGACATGCTGCTCTGGCTGGCGCAATATTTTCAGGAATACGTGGGGCCGCTGCGGGTGTTCGGCTTCATCACCTTCCGCGCGGTGTTCGCGACCCTGACGGCGCTGGTGATCGGCCTGCTGGCAGGGCCGGCGGTGATCCGCATGCTGACCCGGATGAAGGTCGGCCAGGCGGTGCGCGCCAACGGGCCGCAGACGCATCTGGTGAAATCCGGAACGCCGACCATGGGCGGCGTCCTGATCCTGATCTCGATCGCCGTGTCGACGCTGCTGTGGACCGACCTCGGCAACCGCTTCATCTGGGTGGTGCTGGTGGTGACGCTCGGCTTCGGCGCCATCGGCTGGGTCGACGACTATCGCAAGGTGGTCTACAAGAATCCGGAAGGGATGCGCTCCGGCGAAAAGTATTTCTGGCAGTCGGCGATCGGTATCGTCGCCGCGCTGTATCTGGCCTTTTCCGTGTCGGAATCGACCAACCTGCAGGTATGGGACTTGTTTGTGGCCTGGGTGCAGTCCGGCTTCAGTCTTGATCTGCCGCCGAAGGCGGATCTGATCGTGCCGTTCTTCAAGACGATCAGCTATCCGCTCGGCGTCTGGGGCTTCATCGCGCTGACCTACTTCGTGATCGTCGGCACCAGCAACGCGGTCAACCTGACCGACGGCCTGGATGGCCTGGCGATCATGCCGACGGTGATGGTCGGTTCGGCGCTCGGGCTGTTCGCCTATCTGACCGGCAGCGCCAATTACGCCAAGTATCTGTTCATTCCGCATATCCCCGGGGCCGGCGAGCTGCTGATATTTTGCGGCGCGATGGCCGGCGCCGGCCTCGCCTTCCTCTGGTACAACGCCCATCCGGCGCAAGTCTTCATGGGCGACGTCGGCGCGCTGGCGCTCGGCGGTGCGCTCGGCACGATCGCCGTCATCGTGCGCCAGGAAATCGTGCTGTTCATCATGGGCGGCATCTTCGTTGTCGAAACCATGTCGGTGATGCTGCAGGTGCTGTACTTCAAGGCCACCAAGAAGCGCTACGGCACCGGCCGCCGCATCCTGCTGATGGCGCCGCTGCACCATCACTACGAGCAGAAGGGGTGGAAGGAAACGCAGGTGGTGGTCCGCTTCTGGATCATCACGATGATGCTGGTGCTGTTCGGTCTGTCGACCTTGAAATTGCGATGAAATACAACGGCAAACACGTACTGGTGCTGGGGCTGGGCGAAACCGGCCTGGCGATGGCGCTGTGGCTGCTGCGCTGCGGCGCGCGGCTGCGCGTGGCCGATACGCGCACGGCGCCGGAGCGCCTGTCGCAACTGCGGCAGGCTGCGCCGGAAGTCGAGTTCGTCGCCGGTGCGTTCGGCACGGCGCTTCTGGACGATATCGATTTCGTCGCCGTCAGCCCTGGCCTCGCGCCCGGGCGGGAATTGGCGCCGCTGCTGCCGGCAGCAGCCGAACGTGGAATTCCGCTGTGGAGCGAGATCGAACTGTTCGCGCAGGCGCTGGCGGCGCTGCGCGCCGAGCGCGGCTATGCGCCGCAGGTGCTGGCGATCACCGGCACCAACGGCAAGACCACCGTTACCAGCCTGGTCGGGCTGCTGTGCGCGCGCGCCGGCCGCACGGTGCAACTGGCCGGCAACATCAGCCCGGCGGCGCTGGACGTGCTGCGCGATGCGCTGGAGCAGGACGCGCTGCCGCAGGTATGGGTGCTGGAACTATCGAGCTTCCAGCTGCATTTCACCTACTCGCTCGCGGCCGACGCGGCGACGATCCTGAACGTCAGCCAGGACCATCTGGACTGGCATGGCGACATGGCGGCCTACGTCGCCGACAAGCAACGGATCTTCGCGCCGACCACGATCGCGGTCGTCAACCGCGCCGACGCCGTCAGCACGGAAGGTATGCCGACGGTTGCCGGTCGCCGCAGCTTCGGCGCCGACGCGCCCCGGCAGGACGGTTGCTTTGGCCTGATCGACGACAGCGGCATGCAATGGCTGGCGACGGCGGTCGCGGCCGACGAAGGCGGCGGCCGGCGCGGGCGCAAGGAACTGTTCCCGGCGCCAGTGACGATCAAGCGCCTGATGCCGGCGGCGGCGCTGAAGATCCGTGGCCGTCACAACGCGCTCAATGCGTTGGCGGCGCTGACGCTGTGCAGCGCGATCGATCTGCCGCTGGCGCCGCTGCTGCACGGTTTGCGCGAGTACGCCGGCGAGCCGCACCGGGTGGAGCGGGTGGCGACCATCGGCGGCGTCGACTATTACGATGACAGCAAGGGCACCAACGTCGGCGCCACGGTTGCCGCCCTGAACGGATTGGGCGCCGAACTCGGCGCCGGTCGGCGCCTGTTGCTGATCGCCGGCGGCGACGGCAAGGGACAGGATTTCAGCCCGCTGGCCGAGCCGCTGACACGCTGTGCGCGCGCGGTCTTCCTGATCGGCAAGGACGGGCCGACGATTCGCGCCGCGGTCTCGGGTGCCGGCGTGGAACTCGTCGATTGCACTAGCCTGGAGCAGGCGGTGGAGCAGGCGGCGGCCGCGGCGGCGGGCGGCGACGCGGTGCTGCTGTCGCCGGCCTGCGCCAGCCTCGACATGTTCCGCAACTACAAGCATCGGGCCGACGTTTTCGTGGCGGCAGTGCAGGAAATCGGCATGGCGCGCGGCGAGGTGCCAATATGAGATTCGCCTTGCCTTCCTTTACCGCTGCCGGCAAACCGCCGAAGGGCCTGGCGCAGCGCTCGAAGATGATGGAATACGACCAGCCGCTGGTCTGGGTGGTGCTGACGCTGATGCTGTTCGGTATGGTGATGGTGTATTCCGCTTCGATCGCACTGCCCGATTCGCCGAAATACGCCAGCTACAAGAATGCCCACTTCCTGGTCCGACAGGCAGTCTTCATCACCGTATCGGTATGCGCCGCCTTCGTCGTGTCCCGCATCCCGATTCAGACCTGGCAGCGGCTGGCACCCTACCTGTTCGTCGGTACGCTGGGGCTGCTGATGCTGGTGCTGATCCCGGAAATCGGCAAGGGCGTCAACGGCGCCAAGCGCTGGCTGTCGTTCAAAATTTTCAACTTGCAGCCGTCGGAGTTGATGAAGCTGTTCGTCGTGCTGTACGCAGCCGACTACACGGTCCGCAAGCAAGAGGTGATGCACAAGCTGACCAAGGGCTTTTTGCCGATGACCGGCGCCATCGGCTTCGTCGGCCTGCTGCTGCTGCTGGAGCCGGACCTGGGTGCCTTCGGCGTGATCGTTTGCATCGCGATGGGGATCCTGTTTCTCGGCGGCGTCAACGGCATCTGGTTCGGCGGCATCGGAGCCACGCTGGTCGGCGTGTTCGGCATGGTGATCATGTTGTCGCCGTGGCGGCGCGATCGCATCTTCGCCTATCTGAACCCGTGGGATGAAGAAAACACGCTGGGCAAGGCCTACCAACTGTCACATTCGCTGATTGCGTTCGGGCGCGGCGAACTGTTCGGGGTCGGGCTCGGTGGCAGCGTCGAAAAGCTGCACTACCTGCCGGAGGCGCACACCGATTTTCTGCTGGCCGTGATCGGCGAGGAACTCGGTTTCGTCGGCGTGCTGGTGGTGGTCGGGCTGTTCTACTGGCTGGTCAAGCGTTCCTTTGAAATTGGCCGCCAGGCAATTGCGCTCGACCTGACCTTCTCCGGCCTGGTCGCCAAGGGCATCGGCATCTGGATCGGCGTCCAGGCCTTCATCAACATGGGCGTCAATCTCGGCCTGTTGCCGACCAAGGGCCTGACGCTGCCGCTGATGAGCTATGGCGGCTCCGGTGTGCTGATCAATTGCATCGGCCTCGCGATTCTTTTGCGAATCGACTACGAGAATCGGGTGCTGATGCGCGGAGGCCGCATATGAAGCGGCTGCTGATCATGGCGGCCGGGACCGGCGGTCATATCTTCCCTGGGCTGGCGATGGCGCAAAGCATGCGCGCGCGCGGCTGGCAGGTGTCCTGGCTCGGCACCACACACGGCATGGAGCGCGACATAGTGCCGGCGCATGGCGTCGAGATGGATGCGATCCGGTTTGCCGGCGTGCGTGGCAAGGGGCTCGGCCATACCGTGCGCGGCGTCTGGCGGCTGTTGGCGAGTCTGGTTGAC
>JBAUJK010000139.1:0-2779 GCA_049683695.1 Burkholderiaceae bacterium | reverse complement strand
GCGTGCTGGCCGCGGCCGGCCTGACGCTGGCCGCGACCGATCCGGCAAAGCTGCGCGCCGTGCAGGAAGCGGCCAGCCGGGAAGTGCCGGCGGTGCGCGTGCCGCGCCAGCGCAAGCCGCTGCCGCCGGTATCGAGCGAGCCGCTGATCCAGGTCGAAACGCATCACTGACCGCAGCACCGGCACAGCCGGCCGTCCATCCGCTGCGCGGGACGGTCGGCGCCGCTGAAAAAGGGAGCCGCCGGCTCCCTTTTTCATTGCTCCCGCTCAACGCCAGGCGCTGGCATCGCCCTCGGCGCCCGCGTTGCCGTGGTATCGTGTCGGAGATCGGAATCGACGTCGGCAAGCCGATGAATCCTCCCGCGATCGGCGCGCCGGCATGACGCCTTCCAACATGGCCATGAACCAGAAAGTCATCTTCCTCGCCAACCAGAACGACACCGCCACGGCGCCGCCGGCGGTGCCGGCGCCGGTAGCGGATGCGCCGCACGGCAACGTGCGCGACCGCCTGCAGCGGCCGCTGCACGACTTGCGCATCTCGGTCACCGACCGCTGCAATTTCCGCTGCGTGTATTGCATGCCGAAGGAAGTGTTCGGCAAGGATTACGCGTTCCTGCCGCATTCGTCGCTGCTGTCCTTCGAGGAGATCACGCGCGTCGCGCGGCTGTTCGTCGCCCACGGCGTCGAAAAGATCCGGCTGACCGGCGGCGAGCCGCTGCTGCGCAAGGACATCGAAACCCTGATCGCGCAGTTGTCGGCGTTGCGCACCCCGGCCGGCCGCGCGCTCGACCTGACGCTGACCACCAACGGCGCGCTGCTGGCGAAGAAGGCGCAGGCGCTGAAGGATGCCGGCCTGTCGCGCGTGACGGTGTCGGTCGATTCGCTTGACGACGCCACCTTCCGCCGCATGAACGACGCCGATTTTCCGCTGGCGAAGGTCTTACAAGGCATCGACGCCGCGCACGCCGCCGGCCTCGGCCCGATCAAGATCAACATGGTGGTCAAGCGCGGCATGAACGACCACGAGATCGTGCCGATGGCGCGCCACTTCAAGGATTCGCCGTTCATCCTGCGCTTCATCGAATACATGGACGTCGGCGCTTCCAACGGCTGGAAGATGGACGAGGTGGTGCCGTCGGCCGAAGTGGTGCGTCGCATCGATGCCGAGCTGCCGCTGCAGCCGATCGCCGCCAACTATGCCGGCGAGACCGCCGAACGCTGGCGCTACCGCGACGGCAGCGGCGAGATCGGCCTGATCTCCAGCGTCACCAAGGCGTTCTGCCGCGACTGCACGCGCGCGCGGCTGTCGACCGAAGGCAAGCTGTACACCTGCCTGTTCGCCACCAGCGGCCACGACCTGCGCGCGCTGCTGCGCGGCGGCGCCAGCGACGACGACATCGCCGCCGCCATCGGCGGCATCTGGCGCGCGCGCGGCGACCGCTACTCGGAACTGCGCGCCGCCGACAGCGCGACCTCGGAACGGAAAAAGATCGAGATGTCGTACATCGGCGGCTGAACCCGCCGCCCTTCAAAAACGTGGAGTATGCAATCAAAGCGGCCATTTCACGCCCGGCATAGCCTGCCTATGATGGGAGTATCCAGATGCCGTGGCGCCGGCGCGGATTACGACAGCCGGCACCGCGGCGATTCCAGTATCCAGCGGAGCAGCAACAGATGGACACCAGTCAAATCACCGGCCTGATCCTGGCCGGCGGGCGCGGTTCGCGCATGGGCAACGTCGACAAGGGCCTGCAGCTGTTTCGCGGCGCGCCGATGGCGATGCACGTGATGCTGCGGCTGGCGCCGCAGGTCGGACCGCTGATGATCAACGCCAACCAGAACATCGGCCCCTACGAAGGCTTCGGCGTACCGGTCTGGCCGGACCAGATGCCGGACTTCGCCGGGCCGCTGGCCGGGCTGCAGACCGGGCTGGCGCATTGCGAGACGCCGTACCTGGCCACCGCGCCCTGCGATTCGCCGTTCCTGCCGGACGACCTGGTGGCGCGGTTATACGCCGGCCTCGAGGAATGGGAAGCCGACCTGGCGGTGGCGGTCACCGGCGAAGGCGCCGAGCGCCGCGCGCAGCCGGTGTTCTGCCTGATGAAAAACTCGCTGCTGCCGCACCTGACTGCTTTCCTGCAGGACGGGGGCCGCAAGATCGACCGCTGGTATGCGACGCTGAACGTGATCGAAGTGCCGTTCCCGGACGAAGCGGCGTTCCGCAACATCAACACCGTCGAAGAACTGCGCCAGTACGAGGCCGATTGAGTTTCGCCGACACCGCTTTGCCGAATCCGCCATGACCGAACCGAACCGCCCTGCTCCTTCCACGCTGGCCGACGTCGTCGGCTGCCTGTCGGCCTACGATCCGAACGCGCTGCCGGTGGCCGATGCGCAGGCGGTGATCCGCCGCTTCGTCGCGCCGCTCGACGCCGTCGAAAAGGTGACGCTGCGCAGCGCGCTCGGGCGCGTTCTGGCTGCCAACGTGATGTCGCCGATCGACGTGCCGGCGCACGACAATTCGGCGATGGACGGCTTCGCGCTGCGCTCGGCCGACTTGCTGGTGGATGGTCCGACCACGCTGAAGGTGGTCGGCACCGCCTACGCCGGACGCGCCTTCGACGGCGAAATGGCAGCCGGCGAAGCGCTGCGGGTGATGACCGGCGCCGTGATGCCGGCCGGCTGCGATACCGTGGTGCCGCAGGAATTCACGCGCGACGCCTCCGACGCCGCGGTGACGATCCCGCCCGGCGTGGTGCGCGCCGGCGACAACCGGCGCC
>JBAUJK010000138.1:0-12453 GCA_049683695.1 Burkholderiaceae bacterium | reverse complement strand
CCGTCGACCAGCAGGCGGTCGAACACGGCAGCGACCGCCAAGACGCCGCCGAGCGCCGCCGAGCGCAGCAGCCCCCGGTATTCGCCGCGGTCGCGCGCGCGGTCGTGCGCGCCATGCTCGCCGTTGCGTTCCACCAGCTTGCGCGCCAGCAGCGAAAAACTGCGCCGCACCAGTCCCTTGACCGAAGTGCGGTGATGATGGGCGGCAATCAGCTCGCCCAGCACCGCCTGCGCCTGCATCTGCGCCGCCCCCTCGCCGCCGGCGGCCGAGCGCAAATCGATCAGGCAGCGGATGCGCGCCAGCTGCGCGCGCATCCGCTCCACCTTGTAGACCAGGCTGACCGAGACGCCGTGTTCGTCCAGGTGCGCGTAGATCTTGTCGGTCTGCGCCTGGCACACCGCCACCAGCATGCGCACGCTGCGCAGCGCCGCCTCATCGTGTATCGATGCCATCTGGAATTTTTCCAGCTCGCGCCGCAGCGCCATGAACGGCGTTGCCTGCAGCGGCAGCCGGGGACCCAGCCGCTGCCGGAATTCGGGGCTGATGCCGACCGCGATCACCACCGTCACCAGGTAGGTCAGCGCCTCGTCGATCTGCTGCCGGTATGCGTGCGCGATGCCGTCGTCGGCCGCCAGCTTCCACAGGCGCAACAGGATGTCGCGGTCCAGGCCAAGCAGCCATTCGGCGTCGGCCGGCTTCGGGAACATCGCGGTAAACAGCGCCGACAGGTCCATGTTGGCCGGCGGGCGCGGCAGCAGCTTGCGCGCGATCCGTTCGCCCAGCTCGCTGAAGAAGGCCGGTTCGTGCGGCAGGCCGGTGGCGGAAAACAATTCCGGGCCGCTGGCTTCGCGCAGTGTCTTCTGCAGCGTGGTGCGTACCAGCCGGCGCACGTCGCGGTGGCGGTCGAGCCAGTCCAGCAGGAAACGCGCGCGCTGCTGGCGCGGGCGTGGCGGCGTCGCCTGTTCGCGCCGCAGCCATTCGACGACGTCAATCAGCCAGTTGGCGCGCTCATCCCAGCTGGCGAACGGATTGGCGCGCCCCATCAGCGCCGCCACCTGCGGCTCGTAGTGCAGGTGCGGCCGGCGCCGCGCGCGCGCACCACGGCGGAATCTGCGCCAGAACACGCAGACCTTGAGAAGAAGCATTTTCATTTGGGAAGCGGCAATTCCTTGGCAACGCCGGGCCGGGCGGCCCGCCGGTGCGGCACGGGGCCGCATTCGTGTTCTCGCTTATACTTGATTTTATTTTCTCCTCGATGACATTCCGGCTATGCGACAAGATACCCGTTTCGAAGGTTCCCAGACCTATGTTGCCACCGACGACCTGAAATTGGCCGTCAACGCCGCCCTGCGCCTGCAGCGGCCGCTCCTGATCAAGGGCGAGCCGGGCACCGGCAAGACCATGCTGGCGGAGGAAGTGGCGGCCGCACTCGGCATGCCGCTGTTGCAGTGGCATGTGAAGTCGACCACCAAGGCGCAACAGGGCCTGTACGAATACGACGCGGTGTCGCGCCTGCGCGATTCGCAGCTCGGCGACGAGCGCGTCAAGGACATCCACAACTACATTGTCAAAGGCGTGCTGTGGCAGGCATTTGCCGCCGATCAACAGGTGGTGCTGCTGATCGACGAGATCGACAAGGCCGACCTCGAATTTCCGAACGACTTGCTGCGCGAACTGGACCGGATGGAGTTCTACGTCTATGAAACGCGCGAAATGGTCAAGGCCAGGCACCGGCCGCTGGTGATCATCACGTCGAACAATGAGAAGGAATTGCCGGACGCCTTCCTGCGCCGCTGCTTCTTCCACTACATCAAGTTCCCGGACAAGGACACGATGCAGGACATCGTCGGCGTGCACTTCCCGAACCTGAAGAAGGACCTGCTGGCGCAGGCACTGCAGACTTTCTACGAGGTGCGCGACGTGCCGGGCCTCAAGAAGAAGCCGTCGACCTCGGAACTGCTCGACTGGCTGAAACTGCTGCTGGCCGAAGACATCCCGCCGGAAGCGCTGAAGAGCAAGGACGCCAAGACTATCGTGCCGCCGCTGCATGGCGCTCTGCTGAAGAACGAGCAGGACATCCACCTGTTCGAACGCCTGGTATTCATGTCGCGCGCCAATCGATAACGGGGAGTATGCGTTAAAAACGATTAATCCCGCAGATATCACGCGCGGGTTTAAAAATACCCGTAGCAGTATATTCATCTACCCATCATGCTCCAGATTGCCCCGCTGACCCTGTCCGGCCGCCACGTGGTTCTCGAACCGCTGGCGCCGGCGCACCGCGACGGGTTGGCGGCGGCCGCCGCCGACGGCGAACTGGGGAAGCTGTGGTACACCTCGGTGCCGGCGCCGGAAAACATGGCGACCGAGATCGAACGCCGCCTCGGCCTGCAGGCCGACGGCAGCATGCTGCCGTTCGCGATCCGCCGCACGGACACCGGCGCGCTGTGCGGTATGACCACCTACATGCACATCGATGCCGCCAATCACCGGTTGGAAATCGGCTCGACCTGGTATGCGAAAAGCGCGCAGCGCACCGCGATCAATACCGAAGCCAAGCTGCTGCTCTTGGCGCAGGCGTTCGAGGCCTGGGCCTGCATCGCGGTCGAGTTCCGCACCCACTGGATGAACCTGCAATCGCGCGCGGCGATCGCGCGGCTGGGTGCCAGGCAGGACGGCGTGCTGCGCAACCACCAGCGCTTGGCGGACGGCTCGCTGCGCGACACCGTGGTGTTCTCGATCATCGAATCGGAATGGCCGGCGGTACGGCACCACCTGCAACACAAACTGGAGCGCAAGGAAATACCGTGCTGATCGATTTCTTTTTCACGCTGAAAGACGCCAAGATCCCGGTCTCGATCAAGGAATTCCTGATCCTGCTGGAAGCGATGCAGAAAAGCGTGATCGCGCCGTCGCTGGACGACTTCTACTATCTGTCGCGCATGACGCTGGTCAAGGACGAGGCGCACTACGACAAGTTCGACCGCGCCTTCGGCCAGTACTTCAAGGGCATCGACGCGGTGTTCGAAAAGAACGCCGACATCCCGCTCGACTGGCTGGTGCAGCGCATGAAGCGCGAACTGACGCCGGAACAGATCGCGGCGCTGGAAAAGTTCGGCTACGACAAGCTGATGGACCGACTGAAGCAGTTGCTGGAAGAACAGAAGGAACGGCACGAGGGCGGCAGCAAGTGGATCGGTACCGGCGGCACCTCGCCGTTCGGCCACGGCGGCACCAACCCGGAAGGCATCCGCATCGGCGGCAAGGGCGGCGGCAGAAGCGCCGTCAAGGTGTGGGACGCGCGCGCCTTTCGCGACTACGACGCCGAGCGCGAGCTAGGAACCCGCAACATCAAGGTGGCGCTGCGCCGGCTGCGCAAGTTCGCGCGCGAGGGCGCCGAGGACGAACTGGCGCTGGACGACACCATCCGCGCCACCGCCAACAACGCCGGCTACCTCGACATCAAGATGCAGCCGGAGCGCAAGAACAACATCAAGGTGCTGATGCTGTTCGACGTCGGCGGCACCATGGATGACCACATCGCGCGCACCGAGGAACTGTTCTCGGCGTCGAAGACCGAATTCAAGAACATGGACTTCTACTACTTCCACAACTGCGTCTACGACTACATGTGGAAGAATAACCGCCGCCGCCACGCCGAACGTTTCCCGACCTGGGACATCCTGCGCAAGTACAAGCCGGACACCAAGCTGATCTTCGTCGGCGACGCCACCATGAGCCCGTATGAAATCCTGCAGCCGGGCGGCTCGGTCGAATACAACAACGAGGAAGCCGGCGCCGAATGGCTGCAGCGCTTCACCCGCGCCTTCCCGAAATTCATCTGGCTGAACCCGGAACCGGAAGGCCTGTGGCAATACCGGCAGTCGATCTCGATCATCCGCCAGATCATGAACAACCGCATGTTCCCGGTCACCATCGAAGGGCTGGAACGCGGCATGCGGCTGCTCAGCAAATAGGCGCGCAGCAGCACCACTGCAGCCGCCACGCCGCCGCGATGGCGGCGGTTTTTCATTAGAATGCAAATCTTTTGCATTCCTGCCGGCCGCTTTTAACAAAGCGGCCCGCTTCACCATACATACGCATGGCCACCAGAAAATCTTCCGCGTCCGACTACAGCGAATCGTCGATCCGCGTCCTCAAGGGGCTCGAGCCGGTCAAGCAGCGCCCCGGCATGTATACCCGCACCGAAAACCCGCTGCACATCCTGGCCGAGGCGATCGACAACGCGTCGGACGAGGCGCTGGGCGGCTTCGGCCGCCAGATCACTGTGACCCAGCACGCCGACGGCAGCATCAGCGTCGAGGACGACGGCCGCGGTATCCCGGTCGGCCTGCATCCGGAGGAAGGCGTGCCGACCGTGGAGATCGTGTTCACGCGGCTGCATGCCGGCGGCAAGTTCAGCAAAGGCAGGGAAGGCGCCTATGCGTTTTCCGGCGGTCTGCACGGGGTCGGCGTGTCGGTCACCAATGCGCTGTCGTCGCGTCTGGAAATCACGGTCTGGCGCCGCGACGAGCACGGCAACGGCGTGCACCGGATGGCGTTCGCCGACGGCGCGGTGATCGAGCCGCTGCGCTCCGAACCGGCCGGCCGCGGCGACAAGAAGTCCGGCACCCGCGTGACAGTCTGGCCGAATCCGAAATACTTCGATTCGGCGGCGATCCCGCAGGCCGAACTGCAGCGCCTGCTGCGCTCGAAGGCGGTGCTGCTGCCGGGCGTCACCGTCACGCTGGTCAGCGAAAAAGGCGGCCGCAGCGAAGAGCAGACCTGGCACTACGAGGATGGCCTGCGCGGCTACCTGGTCGAATCGCTGGCGCAGGCCGGCCACGGCGAGCCGCTGATCCCGCTGTTCGAGGGCGAGCAGTACGCCGGCGTCGATGCCGACGGCTTCGCCGAGGGCGAAGGCGCGGCCTGGATCGCGGCCTGGACCGAGGATGGCGGCGTGGTGCGCGAATCCTACGTCAACCTGATCCCGACGCCGGCCGGCGGCACCCACGAATCGGGCCTGCGCGACGGCCTGTTCGGCGCCGTCAAGAGCTTCGTCGAGATGCATTCGCTGCTGCCGAAGGGCGTCAAGCTGCTGCCCGAGGACGTGTTCGCGCGCGTGTCGTTCGTGCTGTCGGCCAAGGTGCTCGACCCGCAGTTCCAGGGTCAGATCAAGGAACGCCTGAATTCGCGCGACGCGGTGCGGCTGGTGTCCGGCTTCACGCGCCCGGCGCTGGAATTGTGGCTGAACCAGCACGTCGAGCACGGCAAGAAGCTGGCCGAGCTGGTGATCAAGCAGGCGCAGTCGCGGCTGCGCTCGGCGCAGAAGGTCGAGAAGAAGAAGTCGTCCGGCGTCGCCGTGCTGCCGGGCAAGCTGACCGATTGCGAATCGCATGACATCGCGCGCAACGAGCTGTTCCTGGTGGAAGGCGACTCCGCCGGCGGCTCGGCCAAGATGGGGCGCGACAAGGAATTCCAGGCAATCCTGCCGCTGCGCGGCAAGGTGCTGAATTCCTGGGAGACCGAGCGCGACCGCCTGTTCGCCAACAACGAGATCCACGACATCGCGGTGGCGGTCGGCGTCGACCCGCACGGCCGCAACGATACGCCGGACCTGTCCGGGCTGCGTTACGGCAAGATCTGCATCCTGTCCGACGCCGACGTTGACGGATCGCATATCCAGGTATTGCTGCTGACGTTATTCTTCAGACATTTTCCGCAGCTGATCGAACGCGGCCACGTCTGGGTGGCGCGGCCTCCCCTGTACCGCATCGACGCGCCGGCGCGCGGCAAGAAGCCGGCGCAGAAACTGTATGCGCTGGACGACGGCGAGCTGGCGGCGATCGAGGACAAGCTGATCAAAGATGGCGTCAAGAGCGGCGCCTGGAGCATTTCCCGTTTTAAGGGCCTGGGCGAAATGAATGCCGAACAGTTGTGGGAAACCACGATGAATCCCGATACCCGGCGTCTGCTGCCGGTGGCGCTCGGCGACTTCGGCGCCGAGGCGTCCGAAACCCGCTTCAACATGCTGATGGGCAAGGGCGAGGCGGCGGCGCGCCGCGCCTGGCTGGAGGAACATGGCAACGAGGCGGAGGCCGACATCTGATGCGGTGCGCGGCGGCCATCGCGACGGGGCTGCTGACAGCGTGCGCGCTGGCACCCGCCGCGCGCGCCGACGTCTACGGCTATGTCGATGCGCAGGGCATGGCGCATTTTTCCACCGTCAAGCTGGATAACCGCTACCGGCTGTTCCTGCGCGGCGGCGATAAGGCCTTCGATGCCGCCGACCTGATGACGCCCGGCAAGCTGACCAAGCAGCCGCCGGCACCGGCGTCGCCGCTGCTGCAGACGCTGTCGCAACATCCCAACCTGAAGAAATATGAGGGACTGCTGGAACAGGCGGCCAAGGAATTCGACCTGGAGCCGGCGCTCCTGAAGGCGGTGATGGCGGCCGAATCCGGCTTCAATCCGGGCGCAGTGTCGCCCAAGGGCGCGATCGGGCTGATGCAGGTGCTGCCGGCCACCGCCGAGCGCTACGGCCTGCAGGCCGACAAGAAGAAGAGCCTGGCGCAGAAGCTGGCCGACCCGAAGACCAATATCCGGCTGGCGGCGCGCTACCTGCGTGACCTGCAACAGCTGTTCCCGGAACGGCCGGACCTGGTGCTGGCGTCCTACAATGCCGGCGAAGGCGCAGTGCAGAAGTACGACAACAAGGTGCCGCCCTATCCGGAAACCCGCAACTACGTGAAACTGGTGACCGAGTTCTACCAGCTGTACCGGCCGGCGGAAGCGCCGCGCATCCGTCGCGTGCGCATGACGCTGCCGCCGCAGCCGCAGCCGGACCTGACGGCCGCAGTGGAACCGGCGCCACTCCCCGATTCATTCGCAGATTAAGATGACCGAACAAGCCACCCTCTTCGATGCTCCCGCCAACGATGGCGACTCCCTGACCCTTGCCTCCTTCGCCGAACGCGCCTACCTCGACTACGCCATTTCGGTGGTCAAGGGGCGCGCACTGCCGGACGTCGCCGACGGCCAGAAGCCGGTGCAGCGCCGCATCCTGTACGCGATGCAGCAGCTGTCGCTGAATGCCGGCGCCAAGCCGCGCAAGTCGGCGGCGGTGGTCGGCGACGTGCTCGGCAAGCTGCATCCGCACGGCGACCAGTCGGTGTACGACGCGCTGGTGCGCATGGCTCAGGATTTCTCGCTGCGCTATCCGCTGATCGACGGCCACGGCAACTTCGGCTCGCGCGACGGCGACGGCGCCGCGGCGATGCGCTACACCGAAGCGCGGCTGACGCCGATCGCCAGGCTGCTGCTGGACGAGATCGACATGGGCACGGTCGATTTCCAGCCGAACTATGACGGCTCCAGCGAGGAGCCGCGGCTGTTGCCGGCGCGGCTACCGTTCGTGCTGCTGAACGGCGCTTCCGGCATCGCGGTCGGCCTCGCCACCGAAATCCCGTCGCACAACCTGCGCGAAGTGGCGCAGGCGGCGATCGCGCTGATCCGCAATCCGAAGCTGGCGCACGATGAATTGATGACGCTGCTGCCCGGCCCCGATTTCCCCGGCGGCGGCCAGATCATCACAGCACCGGCGGCGCTGGCCGACATCTACGAACACGGGCGCGGCACCGTCAAGGTGCGCGCGCGCTGGAAGATCGAGGACCTGGCACGCGGCCAGTGGCAACTGGTGGTGACCGAGCTGCCGCCGGGGGCGTCGTCGCAAAAGGTGCTGGAGGAAATCGAGGAGCTGACCAACCCGAAGGTCAAGCCCGGCAAGAAATCGCTGTCGGCCGAGCAGCAGGCCGCCAAGCAGTTGATGCTGGCGCACCTGGACGCGGTGCGCGACGAATCCGGCCGCGACGCGCCGGTGCGGCTGGTGTTCGAGCCGAAGTCGAAAAACCTCGACCAGTCCGAATTCGCCAACCTGCTGCTGGCCAACACCGCGCTGGAATCGAGCGCGTCGGTCAACCTGGTGATGATCGGCGGCGACGGCCGGCCGCGGCAGAAAGGCGTGCGCCAGATCCTGCAGGAATGGATCGAATTCCGCTTCGCCACCGTGGTACGCCGTACCCGCTTCCGGCTGCAGAAGATCGACGACCGCATCCACATCCTGGAGGGGCGCGAGGCGGTCCTGCTGAACATCGACGAGGTGATCCGCATCATCCGCGAGTCGGACGAGCCGAAGCCGGCGCTGATCACCGCGTTCCGCTTGTCCGAGCGGCAGGCCGAGGACATCCTGGAAATCCGCTTGCGCCAGCTGGCGCGGCTGGAGGCAATCCGAATCGCCCAGGAACTGGCGGAACTGCGCAGCGAAAAGGAAACCCTGCACGACCTGCTGGACAACCCGGCCTCGCTGAAGAAGCGCGTGATCAAGGAAATCGATGCCGACGCCAAGCAGTATGGCGACGAACGCCGCACGCTGATCGAGGAAGCGGAAAAGGCAGTGATCGAGCAGAAAGTGATCGACGAGCCGGTGACGGTGGTGATTTCGCAAAAGGGCTGGGTGCGCGCGCGCGGCGGCCACGGCCACGACGCCGGCCAGTTCAGCTTCAAGGCCGGCGACGCGCTGTACCGCACTTTCGAATGCCGCACCGTCGACCACCTGCTAGCCTTCGATTCCGGCGGGCGCGTGTATTCGGTGCCGGTGGCGGCGCTGCCAAGCGGGCGCGGCGATGGCGTGCCGGTGACCACGCTGCTGGACCTGGCGGCCGGCGCCCACCTGCTGCACTACTTCGCCGGCACCGCCGACAGTGCGCTGCTGCTGGCGTCGGACGCCGGCTACGGCTTCACCGCGCGCGCCGGCGACATGGTCAGCCGCACCCGCGGCGGCAAGGCCTTCATCACGCTCGATGCCGGCGCCGCGCCGCTGGCGCCGGCGCCGCTGGCGGACGATGCCAGCGCGATCGCCTGCCTGTCGGCCAAGGGCCGGCTGCTGGTGTTCGGGCTGGCGGAAATCAAGGCGCTTGCCAGCGGCGGCCGCGGCGTCACGCTGATGGACCTGGATGCCGGCGAGAAGCTGCTGGCAGCGCAGCCGATCAGCGACCGTGGTGTGCGCGTGGCCGGCAGCGGCCGCGGCGGCAAGGCGCAGGAAGTGACGCTGTCGGCAACGGCGCTGGCGCCCCACTTCGGCAAGCGCGCCCGTAAGGGCCGGGTGCTGGCAGCAAAGATCAAGCCGGCGGCGCTGGCAGCAGTGTAAGCAGGGTTCAAGGCTGCTCCGATCCAGTCCGTCATTCCGGCGCAAGCCGGAATGGCGGAGAAAGCGTTCAGCCTGGAGTCAGCCGTTGGTCGCCGGCTCGAACAGCGGGATCGACACCGTCAGCGTGGTGCCCTGACCGGGGCCGCTGTCGATCGCCAGCTGGCCCTGCAGATAGCCGACGCGCTCGCGGATGCCGAGCAGGCCGAAGGAACCGGCCTTGCGCGCGCCGGCCGGGTCCATGCCGATGCCGTCGTCGCGTACCTTCATGCATAGCGCCCCCGCTTCCCGTCGCAACTCGATGCCGATGCGGCTGGCACGGGCATGACGGGCGACGTTGGTCAGCGACTCCTGCAGGATGCGGAACAGCGCCAGTGCCCGGTTTTCGTCCAGCACGGCGTCGAATTCGCAGCCGTCGGCGTTCAGTTCGCAGGCCAGTCCGCTGCGCTGACGGAAATCCCTGACTTGCCATTCGATCGCCGCCTGCAGCCCGAAATCGAGCGCCGGCGGACGCAGGTTGTTGACGATCCCGCGCACCGACTTGATGGTGCGGTCGATCTGCTGCAGCGCAGCGCCGACGCGCTGGTTCAGCGCCGGGTGGCGATGGGCGGTGCGCGCCTGCAGCCGCAGCACGTCGATCCGCAGCGCCAGCATGTTCTGTCCCAGGTCGTCGTGGATTTCGCGCGCGATGCGCTTGCGTTCGTCTTCCCGCACGCGCTCCTGGTAGGCGGCCAGGTGGCGTAGCTGCTGCTGCGATTCGAGCAGCATCTGTTCGGCCAGCCGCCGTTCGGCGATCTCGGCCTGCAGCCGCTGGTTGGCTTCGGTCAGTTCGGCGGTGCGCTGGCGCATCTGCTGTTCCAGCCGCTGGTAGGCGAGCTGCCAGTCCGGCTCGGCGGCCGCCGGGTCGGCCGTACCCGGCTGGCGCCTCCCACTGTCTTCATGATCCACGAAAGCATTCATCGATGTCCCTTGCCGTGCCGGCCGTGGCCAGTGTATGCCAAACGATTCGACGAATCGCCACCGGTTGCCGGAGCCGGCGGGACAGTTCCTGCCCCAGTGTAGGGCAGCGCCGAATGCGCAGGTTAATGTAACGCAAATTGCAACAATATGTGAACTGCGCCGCTGGCGGCGCCGGAGCGCCAAGCCGAAAAAACAAAAAACATGGGAGTATGACGAAAAAACCTCTTATGCCGCAGGATATATGCGCAGCCTCGCAGATACTATATCGGGTATATTCAGACCGGGCTCAGCCGGCTTCGGCGGCGGCGTGGACCAGGCGGCCGAGCTTGACCACCGCCTGCTCGATCGCCGGGCCCCAGGTATTGCCGTAGTTGAGGCGCAGGTAGTTGTTCTGCTTGCCGCAGGCGGAAAACAGCTGGCCCGGCATGAAAGCGACGCCTTCGGCGATCGCGCGGCGGTGCAGCTTCAGCGCATCGACCTGCTTCGGCAGTTGCACCCACAGCACGAAGCCGCCCTGCGGCTCGGAAATCGCGCACTCGGCCGGAAACGCGCGCACCACCGCGTCCGACATCTGCGCCGCGCGCTGCAGCAGCGCCCGCCGCATCTTGCGCAGCTGGCCGTCGTAGCTGCCGCCGTCGAGGAAATCGGCGATCACCGCCTGGAAGAAGTGGCTGGTGGTGCCGCTCGATACCGTCTTCAGGAACGCCACCTGCTGCGCGTAGCGGCCGGCGACCACGTAGCCGACCCGCACCGCCGGACTGACCGCCTTCGAGAACGACGAGCACAGCATCACCAGGCCGCTGGTGTCGTAGGCTTTGACCGGCCACGGCCGCTCGCTGGCGAAGCACAGGTCGCCGAACACGTCGTCTTCGATCAGCGGCACTTGGTAGCGCGCCAGCAGCGCCGCCAGCCGCTTCTTGTTTTCTTCCGGCATGATGCAGCCGAGCGGATTGTTGGCGTGCGGAATGAACAGGCAGGCCTGCACCAGCCCTTCTCCGAGCGCCAGTTCGAGCGCGTCGATCGACACCCCGGTTTTCGGATGGGTCGGGATTTCGAGCGCCTTCATGCCCAGGCTTTCGATCAGCTGCAGCAGCACGAAATAGGTCGACGACTCGATCGCGATGGTGTCGCCCGGCTTGGCCACCGCGCGCAGGCACAGGCTGATCGCCTCGGCGCAGGAATGGGTGACGACGATCTCGTGCGGATCGAGCTTGCCCCAGTCGAGCGCACGCCGCATCACCTGGCGCACGAAGCCCGGCTCGTTGATGTCGGAGCAGCTTTCCTTGGTCAACAGGCCGGGCGCGCGGCGCGCCACGTTGCTGACGATGCGCTGGATGCGCCTGACCGGCAGCAACTCGTCGGCCGGCCACGCCGAGCCGAGCTGGACCACGCCCGGCGCCTCGTTGGCGGCCAGCGTCTGCATCAGCAGGTTGTTGATGCCGACGAAGATCGGCTCCTTGGCTGCCGGTGCGCTGACGATGCTGTTCAGCGCGCGCTGGCGCTGCCGCACATAGAAGCCGGCCTGCGGCCGGGCGTCGATCAGGCCGCGGTCTTCCAGCAGGCGCAAGGCCTGCTGCACGGTGCTGATCGACAGCCGCTTCTGCTGCGCCAGGTGGCGGATCGACGGCAGCCGGTCACCCGGCGCCAGCACCCGCCCGGCGATCAGCGCGCCGAGCTCGTCGGCCAGGTTTTCGTACAGGTTCGGTTGTGCGGACATGATGGCAGTGTGCGTCGAAGGGCTGCGGCCGACCAAGATACAGCGGCCGTCATTTTTGACCAGTACAGTTTATTTCAGACTCAACTGTGATGGTCACAATTTCGTTTTGCTGCATCTGTTGCGGGAGCGGCGCGCGTCCTATTCTGAAGTCCTGACGCAACCCGACGCTTGGAGGACAGCATGGAACCCAGAATCATCTGCCGCGACAGCCACGGCACCGACTTCGAACTGCGCGAAGCCCATCCGCTGCGCCTGCGGCACGCGCGCGGCTGCCGCATCCAGGCGTTGGCCGGCACGATCTGGATCACCGCCTACGACGAACTGGCCGACATCGAACTCTACCCCGGCCAGAGCTTCACGCTGCCGAATGACCGGCTGGCGCTGGTCGAACCGGTCGGCCGCGGCACGGTGCGGGTGGCGCCGCCGGCGTCCGTGCGCGGCACGCTGGCGCGCTGGCTGACGGCGCTGCGGCGCCGGCCGCAGGCAGCCTGTGCCGGCAGTTGCGTGCCGGCCGCGCGCTGATCCGGATGCCGCCGCTCTGCCGGCATCGCTGTCAACTTTCCCCCTTCCCCGC
>JBAUJK010000137.1:0-1727 GCA_049683695.1 Burkholderiaceae bacterium | reverse complement strand
CGGCTGGGCCGCGCCGCCGGCATCGCCACCGCGCTGGCGACGCTCTATCTCGGTTTCCTGGCGCTGACCACGCCCAGCATCGGTGACCTGCGGCAGGCGCGGGTGGCGCAGCCGACCCAGATCCTGGCCGCCGACGGCAAGCTGCTCGACGTCTTCGCGCAGCAGCAGCGCGAGCGCGTCACGCTGGAGCAGATTTCACCGTACGTGATCGATGCGCTGATCGCGACCGAGGACCACCGCTTCTACCGTCACCACGGCATCGATTTCCGCCGCACCGCGTCGGCGCTGCTGCACACCGCGCGCGGCGACGCCCAAGGCGGTTCGACCATCACCCAGCAACTGGCGCGCAACCTGTTTCCGGATGAGATCGGCCGCTCGCGCAACCTGAACCGCAAGATCAAGGAACTGGTCACCGCCTTCAACATCGAGCGCACCTACAGCAAGCGCCAGATCCTCGAGACCTACCTGAATACCGTGCCGTTTCTGTACAACGTGTACGGCATCGAACTGGCGGCGCGCACCTACTTCGACAAGTCGGCGGCCGAGCTGAACCTGCTGGAGGCGGCGACGCTGGTCGGCATGCTGAAAGGCACTTCCTACTACAACCCGGTCGGCAACCCGGAGCGCGCGCAAAAGCGCCGCAACATTGTGCTGGCGCAGATGGTCAGGCACGGCAAGCTGTCGGATGCCGAGTTCCGGCGCCTGCGCAACAAGCCGCTGCGCGTGCGGTTCTCGCGCCAGACCGGGCCGGGCGGCAGTGCCAGCCATTTCGTCGCCCATGCGCGGCGCTGGCTGATCGACTGGGCCGACCGCAACGACTACGACCTGTACGCCGACGGCCTGACGGTGCAGACCACGCTCGATCCGCGGCTGCAGGAAGCCGCGACGCAGGCGGTCGAGCGGCAGGCGGCGGCGCTGCAGGACGTCGCCGACGTCGAATGGAGCATGCCGTCGGCGGCGCTGATTTCCGGATCGCCGTCGGCGTATGCGGCGATCCGCCGGCGCATCCAGCCGTTCCGCCAGTTCTGGGTTGCCAACCCGGAGCTGCAGGACGCCTTCATCCGCGAGACGCCGGAATACAGGAAGGCGCTCGACGACGGCCAGAGCGAAGCGCAGGCGCTGGCCGCGCTGCGCGCCGACCGCGCGTTCCTGCAGCGGCTGCGCGCCACCAAGACGCGGCTGGAAGCTGGACTGGTCGCGATCGACCCGGCCAGCGGCGAAATCCGCGCCTGGGTCGGCAGCCGCGATTTCAAGCAGGACCAGTTCGACCACGTCGCGCAGGCGGCGCGCCAGCCCGGCTCGACCTTCAAGGCGATCGTCTACGGCGCCGCGCTGGCGCAGGGTATCGCCCCCGAGCATCGCTACCGCGACGCGGTGATGGACATCACCGCCGCCGACGGCAGTGTCTGGCGGCCGACCGACATGGGCGGCAGCAGCGGCGGCCCGATGAGCATGCGCGACGGCCTGATATATTCGAAGAACACCATCACCGCGCAGGTGATGCAGGAGGTCGGCCTGCCGGCGATCGTCAAGCTGGCGCGCGCGCTCGGCATCCGCGACAGCCGGCTGCAGCCGGTGCCGTCGCTGGCGCTCGGCACCAGCCCGGTGACGCTATTGGAAATGGTGTCGGCCTACGCCAGCATCGCCGATGCCGGCCAGTACCGGCAGCCGGTCTTCATCCGCAGCATCAGCGACCGCAAGGGCCGCGTGCTGGCGCGGTTCTCCAG
>JBAUJK010000136.1:0-4059 GCA_049683695.1 Burkholderiaceae bacterium | reverse complement strand
GAGCGCGGCGGTGCGGCGCCGGATCATTTCTCTTTCGGCACGTCGACGCGGGTCACGCCGCCGCCAACCGCCGGCGGATCGCTGGCTGGAAAGCTCAGTTCGACCGATTCGTCGACCAACGCGTCCTCCTTCTCGTCCGGGTTCTTGGATGCGATCTTGCGTTCGGTCACATCCTTCGAAGCGGCTTCGTGGGGCGCCACGTCCTTCGGCGTCTGCGCCACCGAATTTTTCCCGGGTGTCGCGCGCTGCTCGGGTTCATGCTCGGCGCGCCGGGCAGTGCGGCTGGAATCTTGCTGCGGTGCAGTCATATCGCCCTCCCTCTGACAGATCGGCGGCGCGAACGCGCCGCCACTGTCCATGCGACGCGTGCAAGGACGGAAAGTTTCGACTCCCTCCGCGCTGCAACCGCCGCCGCCTTCCGCTGTCTGAAAAACTAGTTGACCGGCGCGAACCCATTTCTTCAACGCAAGGAGCGATCATGGAAAAGAAGGCATCGGCAGTCTGGAACGGCGGATTCAAGGATGGCGGCGGCACCATTTCCACCGAAACCGGTGCGCTGAAGGAAGCGCCGTACGGCGTCAAGTCGCGCTTCGAGAACGGCCCCGGCACCAACCCGGAGGAATTGATCGGCGCGGCGCACGCCGGCTGCTTTTCGATGGCGCTGTCGCTGATGCTGGGACAGGCCGGCTTGACGCCGGAAAAGATCGAGACCGAAGCCACCGTGACGCTGGACAAGGTCGCCGACGGCTTCGAAATCAGCGCCAGCCACCTGAAGGTACGCGCCAGGATCCCCGGCGCCGACCGCGCCAAGTTCGAGGAAATCGCCAATCAGGCCAAGGTCGGATGCCCGGTCTCGAAGCTGCTGAAGGCGAAGATCACGATGGACGCGACGCTGGAAGCGTAAACGCCGGCAAGCGGCAGAAGGGCCGGCGCGACCCTGTATCGAAACTGCAGGAAGCGTCGGTATACCCCGCATGCTTTGGCTCCTCCAAACTTGGCCGCCAACTTTTTCGATCCCGCTCAAGCCGCTCGATGCATCGCGCATTGCGCCCGCCGGCAAATGGCTTATCCTCGGAAAGGATGATGTCCGAACCAGCGTTCAGCCTTCGCACCGGCAGCCGGCCTGTATGCAAGAACACGGCGACTCCGGGCGAACGATCGATCGCCTGCTTCGAAGCGGCGAAAGGTCTGCTGGTGATCCTGGCCGGCTTCGGCCTGCTGTCGCTGATGCACCACGACCTGCAGCACTTTGCCAGGGCCTTCGTCGACCACCTGCACCTGAATCCCGGCGGCCGCAGTTCGCACATTTTCCTGAT
This sequence comes from Burkholderiaceae bacterium, assembly GCA_049683695.1. Lineage (GTDB taxonomy): Bacteria > Pseudomonadota > Gammaproteobacteria > Burkholderiales > Burkholderiaceae_D > DATJCV01. Next base: position 2,743 of record JBAUJK010000136.1, on the reverse strand, counting down.
GCTGGGCTCGGTTTCCAGCGGATGGCTGTGGGCGCTGGCTGCGATGTCGTGCGCCTATTCAGCGCTGCGCTTCGCCGAAGCCTATGGCCTGTGGACAGGCAGGCGCTGGGCCAAGTGGTTTGCGGTAGCCAGCGGCGGCCTGTATCTACCGCTGGAGGCCTATGAGTTGCTGCATGGGATCAACTGGATCAAGACGGCGGCATTCGTGCTCAATGCCGGCATCGTGCTATACATGATTCACGCGCTGCGACGCGAGCAACGGCCGGCTGTCTAGCCCGCATCGCGCCGCCGCCAGCGCCCCTTCATTTCGCATGGCAAAGGAAGAGCATGAGTTCCGCAAAAATTCTGATCGCGCAGGGCGGCGGCCCGACCGCGGTGATCAACCAGTCGCTGGCCGGCGTGGTGCTGGAGGCGCGCCGCTTCGCCCGCGTCGAGCGCATCTACGGCGCGCGCCACGGCGTGCGCGGCATCGTCGACGAAGACCTGGTCGACCTGATGCAGGAAGGCAGCGCCAACCTGGAACGGGTCGCCGACACGCCGTCGGCGGCGCTCGGCTCGACGCGCGACAAGCCGGACGTCAAGTATTGCCAGGAAATCTTCCGCGTGCTGCGCGCCCATCAGATCGGCCATTTTCTCTACATCGGCGGCAACGATTCGTCCGACACGGTGCGCATCGTCAGCGACGCGGCGCGCGATGCCGGCTATCCGCTCTCCTGCCTGCACATCCCGAAGACGATCGACAACGACCTAGCCGGCAGCGACCATACGCCCGGCTATCCGTCGGCGGCGCGCTTCGTCGCGCAGGCGTTCGCCGGCGCCAACCTCGACAACGCGGCGCTGCCCGGCGTCTACGTCGGCGTGGTAATGGGCCGCAATGCGGGCTTTTTGACCGCGGCGGCCGCGCTTGGCCGCCAGTACGCCGACGACGGTCCGCACCTGATCTATCTGCCGGAGCGCCGCTTCGAGCTGGAACAGTTCCTGGCCGAAGTGGAGACGGTCTACCAGCGCCTCGGCCGCTGCGTGATCGCGGTGTCCGAAGGCATCCACGATGGTGCCGGCACGCCGATCGCCAGCCTTCTGACGTCGAACGTCGAGCGCGACGCGCACGGCAACGTGCAGCTGTCCGGCAGCGGTGCGCTGGCCGACCTGCTGTGCGACGAGATCAAGTCCAAGCTGAAGATCAAGCGCGTGCGCGGCGACACCTTCGGCTACCTGCAGCGCTCCTTCCTCGGCTGCGTGTCCGAAGTCGACCGCCGCGAGGCGCGCGAAGCCGGCGAAAAGGCAGTGCAGTATGCGCTGAACGGCGCCGGCGAAGGATCGGTGGCGATCCGCCGCGTCGGCGACTACGCGGTCGACTACCCGCTGCTGCCGCTGGAAGCGGTGGCGGCCAAGACGCGTCACATGGACGAAGCCTTCATCGCCGCCAACGGCACCGACGTCAGCGAGGCCTTCCTGCGCTACCTGCGGCCGCTGGTCGGCCCGTTGCCGGTGGCCGGCCGGCTGCGCGCGCCGCCGATACCGAAGAGCAGCGGTGGCTGAGGCAGCCGCCGCGCTGGCGGCGCGCTGCTGCATCGCCGGCGGCGGCCCGGCCGGCATGATGCTCGGCCTGTTGCTGGCGCGCGCCGGCGTCGACGTGCTGGTGCTGGAAAAGCACGCCGACTTCCTGCGCGATTTCCGCGGCGACACCGTCCATCCATCGACGCTGCAGCTGATGCACGAGCTGGGCCTGCTGGACGCCTTCCTGGCGCGCCCGCACGACGAGGCGCGCGTGCTGCGCGCCCATGTCGGCGGCGCCGAGCTGACGCTCGCCGACTTTTCCCGCCTGCACGCACGCTGCCGCTTCATCGCGCTGATGCCGCAATGGGAATTCCTCGATTTCCTGCGCGCCGAAGCGCAACGCTATCCCGCTTTCCGGCTGCGGATGCGCTGCGAAGCGACCGGGCTGATCGAGCGGGACGGCCGCGTGCTGGGCGTGCAGGCGATCGATGGCGACGGCCCGCTGGAAGTGCGCGCCGACCTGGTGATCGGCGCCGACGGCCGCCATTCCAGGGTGCGCGCCGCCGCCGGCCTGGCGGTGCAGAACCTAGGCGCGCCGATCGACGTGCTGTGGCTGCGGCTGCCGCTGGCCGCCGGCGACCCGCCGGACAGCGGCGGCTATATCGGGCGCGGCCATTTCCTGGTGATGATCCGGCGCCGCGAGTACTGGCAATGCGCCTACGTGATCCCGAAAGGCGGCAGCGACGCGGTGCGGGCGGCCGGGCTGCCAGCGTTCCGGGCCGAGCTGGCTCGCACGGCACCGATGTTGGCCGGTCGCATCGAAACGCTGGCCAGCTGGGACCAGGTCAAGCTGCTGTCGGTGACGGTGGACCGGCTGCGGCACTGGTGGAAGCAGGGCCTGCTGTGCATCGGCGACGCCGCCCATGCGATGTCGCCGATCGGCGGCGTCGGCATCAACCTGGCGATCCAGGATGCGGTGGCGGCGGCCAACCTGCTGGCGCGGCCGCTGGCCGACTCCCGCACCGGTGGCGCCGCGCTGACGCCGTTGCTGGCGCGGTTGCAGCGGCGGCGCATGCTGCCGACCCGGCTGACGCAGGCGGCGCAGCTGCTGATCCAGGACCGGGTGCTGGCGCCGGCGCTGCGCGATTCCGGGCCGCTGGCGGTGCCGTCGGCACTGCACTGGCTGCAGCGCTGGCCGGTGCTGCGCGCGCTGCCGGCGTCGCTGGTCGGCGTCGGCGGGCGGCCG
>JBAUJK010000135.1:0-11993 GCA_049683695.1 Burkholderiaceae bacterium | reverse complement strand
GCACTGGCCGGCCTGGCGCCGGCGCGGCGCGCAGCGCTGCAGACCGCGGCCGAGCGGGTGCGCCACTACCACGAGCGGCAAAAGGCCGAATGCGGCTCGGCCGGGTTTTCGTACACCGAAGCCGACGGCACCGTGCTGGGGCAGAAGGTGACGCCGCTGGACCGCGTCGGCATCTATGTGCCGGGCGGCAAGGCGGCCTATCCGTCGTCGGTGCTGATGAATGCGATTCCGGCCAAGGTGGCAGGCGTGGCCGACGTCATCATGGTGGTGCCGACCCCGGACGGCGTGAAAAATCCGCTGGTGCTGGCGGCCGCCGCGATCGCCGGCGTCGACCGCGCCTACACGATCGGCGGCGCGCAGGCGATCGGGGCGCTGGCCTACGGCACCGCGACCATCGCGCAGGTCGACAAGATCGTCGGTCCCGGCAACGCCTACGTGGCGGCGGCCAAGCGGCGCGTGTTCGGCACCGTCGGCATCGACATGATCGCCGGGCCGTCGGAAATCCTGGTGATCTGCGACGGCAGCACCGATCCCGACTGGGTGGCGATGGACCTGTTTTCGCAGGCCGAGCACGACGAGCTGGCGCAGTCGATCCTGCTGTGCCCGGATGCCGGCTACCTCGCGCAGGTCGAGGCCAGCATCGGCAAGCTGCTGGACGACATGCCGCGCCGCGACGTGATCCGCACGTCGCTGTCCAACCGCGGCGCGCTGATCCGGGTGCGCGACATGGAGGAAGCCTGCGACATCGCCAACCGGATCGCGCCGGAGCACCTGGAAATCTCGGCGGCCGAGCCGCGCCGCTGGGCCGATCGGATCCGTCATGCCGGCGCGATCTTCCTCGGCCGCTTCACGTCGGAAGCGCTGGGCGACTACTGCGCCGGGCCGAACCACGTGCTGCCGACCTCGCGCACCGCGCGCTTCTCGTCGCCGCTCGGCGTCTACGACTTCCAGAAGCGCAGCAGCATGATCGAGGTCAGCGAGGCCGGCGCGCAGACGCTGGGCCGGGTGGCGGCCGAACTGGCGTACGGCGAAGGCTTGCAGGCGCATGCGCGCTCGGCCGAGCTGCGCCTGAAGAGCGGCAGCTGACATGGCGGCTGCAGTGACGGCAATGCGGTCGCCGATGCCGCGCCGGCGCTGAGCGGCGATGGACGGCTGGCGCAACCGCCTGTTCTGCGAAGACGCGCTGGACGGTCTGGCGCGCATCCCCGACGGCGCGATCGACCTGCTGGTTGCCGATCCGCCGTACGGCCTCGGCAAGGATTACGGCAACGATTCCGACAAGCTGGAAAGCGCGCCGTACCTGGAATGGACCCGGCAATGGGTCGACCTGGCGCTGCCGAAGCTGAAGCGCAACGGCAGCCTGTACATCTTCCTGACCTGGCGCCACGCGCCGGAAGTATTCGTGCTGCTGAAGCAGCGGCTCTTGATGGTCAACGAAATCATCTGGGACCGGCGGGTGCCGTCGATGGGCGGCAGCACCCGGCGCTTTTCGTCGGTGCACGACACGATCGGTTTTTTCGCCCGCGCGCGCGATTACCATTTCGACCTCGACGCGGTGCGGATTCCGTACGATGCCGAGACCAAGAAGGCGCGCTCGCGCTCGATCTTCGTCGGCGCCAAGTGGCTGGAGCTGGGCTACAACCCGAAGGACGTCTGGAGCGTGTCGCGGCTGCACCGCGAACACCGCGAGCGCGCCGACCATCCGACCCAGAAGCCGCTGGAAATCGTCGAGCGGATGGTGCTGGCTTCGTGCCCGCCGGGCGGCGTGGTGCTCGACCCGTTCATGGGCAGCGGCACCACCGCGGTGGCGGCGCGGCGGCGCGGCCGCGACTTCGTCGGCTTCGAACTGAACCCGGACTACTGCGCGCTGGCCGAGCGGCGGCTGGCGGCGCTGGCACCGGCGGCGGAACCCGAGGACGAGACCGGCGGCGCGCCGGACGCGCAGGCGTCGTCCGCCTGAGTGTTTCGAAAATGCCGGGAGTATGTCTTGAAAATTGCCGTTTCATGCCCGGTATGGGTGTTATGCCCGGGGAGTATTCATGCCGGTCCGTGCCGGCACGCATTTTGACGAGTTGCCCATGTCCCTGATCGACCGCCTGATCCGTCCCGACCTGCGCGCGCTGGCCGCCTACCACGTGCCGGACGCAGCCGGCTTCGTCAAGCTCGATGCGATGGAAAACCCGTATCCGCTGCCGGACGAACTGCGCACCGAACTCGGGCAGCGGCTGGCCGCGATCGCGCTCAACCGCTATCCGGTGCCGACCTACGCGGCGCTGAAGGACAAGATCTGCGCGCGCCTCGGGGTGCCGGCCGGCTATGGCGTGGTGCTCGGCAACGGCTCGGACGAGCTGATCTCGATGATGTCGCTGGCGTGCGCGCGGCCCGGCGTGGTGCCGCCGGCGGTGCTGGCGCCGGAACCCAGTTTCGTCATGTACCGGATGGCGGCGCAGTTCGCCGGGCTGGAATTCGTCGGCGTGCCGCTGCGGCCCGACTTCACGCTGGATCGCGAGGCGATGCTGGCGGCGATCGCGCGCCACCGGCCGGCGATCACCTGGCTCGCCTATCCGAACAATCCGACCGGCACGCTGTTTGCCGCCGCCGACATCGAGGCGATCCTGCACGCGGCCGGCGAGTCCGGCATCGTCGTGGTCGACGAAGCCTACCAGCCGTTCGCCGGCGCCAGCTTCATGCCGCGGCTGGCGGAATTCCCGAACCTGGTGGTGCTGCGCACCGTTTCCAAGCTCGGCCTGGCCGGCATCCGGCTCGGCTACATGGCGGCCGACGCGGCGCTGCTGGCCGAATTCGACAAGCTGCGCCCGCCGTACAACGTCAACGTGCTGACCGAGGCGGCGGCCGAATTCATGCTCGACCACCTGGCCGTGCTGGACGCGCAGGCGGCCGAACTGCGCGCCGAACGCGCGCGGCTGGCGGCGGCGCTGGCGGCGCTGCCGGGCGTCGAAGTGTTCACTTCGGCGGCCAATTTCCTGCTGCTGCGCGTGGCCGGCGCCGACGCCGTGTTCGATGCGCTGCTGGCACAAAAGGTGCTGGTCAAAAATGTCGGTAAAATGCACCCGTCGCTGCGCGATTGCCTGCGCGTGACGGTCGGCACGGCGGCGGAAAATGCACTGCTGCACGCCGCGCTGGCCGCCGCGCTTCCATCCTGAACTCCTGTATCGGTTCCATCATGACCACCACCAATGACGCCATCCCGGCGCCGCGCCGCGCCGAAATCGCCCGCAACACCAACGAGACGCAGATCCGCATCGCCATCAACCTCGACGGCAGCGGCCGCCAGCATTTGCAGACCGGCGTGCCGTTCCTCGACCACATGCTGGACCAGATCGCCCGCCACGGCCTGATCGACCTCGACGTCGAAGCCAAGGGCGACCTGCACATCGATGCCCACCACACGGTGGAAGACGTCGGCATCACGCTCGGCCAGGCGTTCGCCAAAGCGGTCGGCGACAAGCGCGGCATCCGCCGCTACGGCCACGCCTACGTGCCGCTGGACGAGGCGCTGTCGCGCGTGGTGGTCGATTTCTCCGGCCGCCCGGGGCTGGAATTCCACGTGCCGTTCACGCGCGCGATGATCGGCGGCTTCGACGTCGACCTGGCGCGCGAATTCTTCCAGGGCTTCGTCAACCATGCGCTGGTGACCTTGCACGTCGACAACCTGCGCGGAGCGAACGCGCACCACCAGTGCGAAACCGTGTTCAAGGCGTTCGGCCGCGCGCTGCGCATGGCGCTCGAGCACGATCCGCGCATGGCCGGCACGATTCCGTCGACCAAGGGCAGCCTATAGTGGACAGCTTCAAGCTGTTCGTAGCGCTCTTGGCGCTGGTCAATCCGCTCGGCGCGGTGCCGATCTTCATCTCGCTGACAGAGCAGCACACGCGCGCCGAACGCAAGAAGACCATCGTCACCGCCGCCATCAGCGTCGGCGTGGTGATCGTGGTGTCCGGGATCCTGGGCGAGCAGATCATCGACTTCTTCGGCATTTCGATCGGCTCGCTGCAGGTCGGCGGCGGCCTGATCATCCTGTTGACCGCGCTGAACATGCTGAACGCCAAAGCCGGCGGCGCCCGCAGCACGCCGGAAGAGGAATCGGAAGCCGAGACCAAGCCCAACATCGGCGTGGTGCCGCTGGCGATCCCGTTCATGACCGGCCCCGGCGCGATCAGCACCGTGATCGTCTATGCGCACAACATGAACGGCTGGCTGCAGTACCTGGGCCTGCTGCTGGCCGCGGTGGCGATGGCGGCGCTGGTGATGATGGCGCTGTCGATGGCCGGCCGCATCGCGCGCCTGCTGGGACAGACCGGCATCAACGTCGCGACCCGGCTGATGGGCTTGATCCTGTCGGCGCTGGCGGTCGAAATCATCGCCAACGGCCTGATCCGGTTGCTGCCGGCGCTCGCGGCGGGAGCATGAATCGGCCACATACTCCCATGCCTATGCGTTTGTACCGGGTATGAACAGGGCGAAATTCACCCATACTCCCATTAATTAGTATTGTCATGAAGATGATCGCGATTGTTGACTACGGCATGGGCAACCTGCGCTCGGTGGCGCAGGCACTGTCGCACGTGGCACCGGACGCCGACGTGCGCATTTCTGCCGACGCCGACGAAATCCGCGCCGCCGAACGGATCGTGCTGCCGGGGCAGGGCGCGATGCCGGACTGCATGAAGAGCCTGGCCGAATCCGGCCTGCAGGAGGCGCTGCTGGAAGCGGCGCGCAACAAGCCGCTGTTCGGCGTCTGCGTCGGCGAACAGATGCTGTTCGAGCGCAGCGAGGAAGGCCGTGCCGGCGACGGCGGCGCCGGCACGCCGGGGCTCGGCTTGCTGCCTGGCAAGGTGGTACGCTTTGCGCTCGACGGCCGGCTGCAGGCCGACGGCTCGCGCTACAAGGTGCCGCAGATGGGCTGGAACCGGGTGCGGCAGACGCGCCCGCATCCGCTGTGGGCCGGCATCGCCGACGACAGTTATTTCTATTTCGTCCACAGCTATTACGCGCAGCCGCAGGATGCCGCGCACGAAGTCGGCCGCACCGAATACGGCGACTGGTTCAGTTGCGCGGTGGCGCGTGATAATATTTTCGCGACCCAGTTCCACCCCGAGAAAAGCGCCGCCGTCGGCTTGCAGCTGTACAAGAATTTCATCGCCTGGAAACCCTGAGCCGCAACCGGATGGCACACTGTCCATTCCCTTTCACGATTTCACCCACTTTCCAGCCAACTTATCCGCCATGCTGCTGATTCCTGCCATCGACCTCAAGGACGGTCATTGCGTACGCCTGAAACAGGGCGACATGAACCAAGCCACGGTGTTTTCCGAAGATCCGGCCGACATGGCGCGCCACTGGCTGGCGCAGGGTGCGCGCCGGCTGCACCTGGTCGACCTGAACGGCGCCTTCGCCGGCAAGCCGAAGAACGAGGCGGCGGTCAAGGCGATCCTGCGCGCGGTGCGCGACTACGCAGTCGAGCACGAAGTCGACGAGATCCCGGTGCAGCTGGGCGGCGGCATCCGCGACCTCGACACCATCGAGCGCTACCTCGACGGCGGCTTGTCCTACATCATCATCGGCACCGCCGCGGTGAAGAACCCGGGCTTTCTGCACGACGCCTGCAGCGCGTTCCCGGGCCAGATCATCGTCGGGCTGGACGCCAAGGGCGGCAAGGTCGCTACCGACGGCTGGAGCAAGCTGTCCGGCCACGAAGTGATCGACCTGGCGAAGAAATTCGAGGACTACGGCTGCGAAGCGATCGTCTACACCGACATCGGCCGCGACGGCATGATGGGCGGCGTCAACATCGAAGCCACCGTCAAGCTGGCGCAGAGCATGACCATTCCGGTGATTGCCTCCGGCGGTGTGCACACCATCAAGGATGTCGAGGCGCTGTGCGCGGTGCAGGACGAAGGCATCGAGGGCGTGATCTGCGGCCGCTCGATCTACGAAGGCACACTCGACCTGAAGAGCGCGCAGCAGCGCGCCGACCAGCTGAGCCCGCGCGCGGGCGCCACCGACGAGGCCGAACCGACATGACACTGGCCAAACGCATCATCCCCTGCCTGGACGTGACCGCCGGCCGGGTGGTCAAGGGCGTCAACTTCGTCGAACTGCGCGACGCCGGCGACCCGGTCGAGATCGCGCGCCGCTACGACGAGCAGGGCGCCGACGAACTGACTTTCCTCGACATCACCGCCAGCAGCGACGAACGCGACCTGATCCTGCCGATCATCGAGGCGGTGGCGGCGCAGGTGTTCATCCCGCTGACGGTCGGCGGCGGCGTCCGCAAGCTGGAAGACGTGCGGCGCCTGCTGAACGCCGGCGCCGACAAGGTCAGCATCAACACCACCGCCGTCACCAATCCGCAGCTGGTGGCCGACGCCGCGCAAAAACATGGCTCGCAATGCATCGTGGTAGCGATCGATGCCAAGCAGACTGCGCCCGGCAAGTGGCAGGTGTTCACCCATGGCGGCCGCAACAACACCGGGCTGGACGCGATCGACTGGGCGCGCAAGATGGCGGCGCTGGGCGCCGGCGAAATCCTGCTGACCAGCATGGATCGCGATGGCACCAAAAGCGGCTTCGACCTGGAGCTGACGCGTGCGGTGTCGGACGCGGTGCCGGTGCCGGTGATCGCCTCCGGCGGCGTCGGCGGCCTGCAGGACCTGGCCGACGGCATCACGATCGGCCGCGCCGACGCGGTGCTGGCCGCCAGCATCTTTCACTACGGCCAGCACACGGTGCAGGAAGCCAAGCGCTTCATGCACGAGCGGCAGATTCCGGTGAGGCTGGCATGACCGGCGCCAAGTGGCTGAACAAGGTGCGCTGGGACGAGCACGGGCTGGTGCCGGTGATCGCGCAGGAAGCCGGTTCCGGCGACGTGCTGATGTTCGCCTGGATGAACCGTGAGGCGCTGGCGCAGACGGTCGAATCCGGCGAAGCGGTCTACTGGAGCCGCTCGCGCAAGAAGCTGTGGCACAAGGGCGAGGAATCGGGGCACGTGCAAAAGGTGCTGGAAGTGCGCCTCGACTGCGACGAGGACGTGGTGCTGCTGAAGGTCGAGCAGCAGGGCGGCATCGCCTGCCACACCGGCCGCCACGCCTGCTTCTTCCAGAAGCTGGAAGGCAGCGGCGGCGAACGTGAATGGCACACGGTGGAGCCGGTGCTGAAAGACCCGGCCAGCATCTACAAGGCGAATGAAAACCATGAATGACGCGGCCAACGATACCCTGCGCCGGCTGGCCGGCGTGATCGAATCGCGCAAGCCGGCCAACGGTGGCGACCCGGAAAAATCCTATGTCGCCCGGCTGTTTTCCAAGGGCGACGACGCGATCCTGAAAAAGATCGGCGAAGAGGCGACCGAAACCGTGATGGCGGCCAAGGATGCGCGCGCCGGCGGCGAGCGTGCCAAGGTGGTCTACGAATGCGCCGACCTGTGGTTCCATTCGATGATCATGCTGGCGCAGTTCGAACTGACGCCGCAGGACGTGCTGGACGAGCTGGCGCGGCGCGAGGGTATCTCCGGCATCGAGGAAAAGGCCGGCCGCAAGCTGCAGGCGCGCGAGCAGGCCGAGCGCCGCGACGGCCACTAACCGGCCGGCGGCCCGATTCAATCCGGCAAAGCGAGGAAATTTTGGACAACTGCATTTTCTGCAAGATCGGCAAGAAACAGATCCCGTCGAACGTCATTTACGAAAACGACGAGCTGATGGCGTTTCACGACATCAACCCGGCAGCGCCGATCCACTTCCTGATCATCCCGAAACAGCACATCGCGACGCTGGCCGACTGCGACGACAGCCACGCCGCGCTGTTGGGCCGCATGGCGCTGCTCGGCAAGCGGCTGGCCGACGAGCAGGGTTGCGGCGTCACGGTCGACGCCGACGGCAACCGCGGCGGCGGCTACAAGACGCTGTTCAATACCGGACCGGACGGCGGACAGGAGGTGTACCATCTTCATTTGCACATCATCGGCGGCCCGCGGCCGTGGCGTGGGCAGCGCTGATCCGGCTGGCCGGAACCGCTTCGATTGGCCATCGGACTGTCATCAAAGCGCCTTAAAATAGAGTATCCCCGCCTTGACTGGCGGCCACATTCATATCGGGACCGGGTCCCGCAAGGAGAGAAGCATGGGCTCGTTTAGTATTTGGCACTGGCTGATCGTGCTGGTGATCGTCATGCTGGTGTTCGGCACCAAGAAGCTCGGCAACATGGGCAGCGACCTCGGCAAGGCGGTCAAGGGATTCAAGGATGGCGTCAAGGGCGCTGACGACGATGCCGCTGCCAAGGCTGGCACGCCGCCGTCGAAAGTGACCGACCAGACCACCATCGACGTCGAAGCGCGCGAAAAGGAAAAGGCCGGCCACTGAGCCGCGCCCACCTGCCGTGACGCCCGCCGCCCCGACCCGCCTCCATGATTGACATCGGCCTGACCAAGATCGCCCTGATCGGGGTGGTGGCGCTGGTGGTGATCGGCCCGGAAAAGCTGCCGACGGTGGCGCGCATGGCCGGCTCGCTGTTCGGCCGCGCGCAGCGCTACATCAACGAGGTAAAGTCGGAGGTCAGCCGCGAAATCGAGCTGGAAGAGTTGCGCAAGATGCAGAAGGACGTGCAGGAAGCGGCCAGCGACGTCGAACACAGCATCGCCAGGAGCATGAGCGAAACCGAACAGTCGCTCAACGACGCCTGGGCCGACACGCCGGCGGCCGGCGCAGACCAGCCTGCCGGGATAGCGCCGTTCAAGTTCGACCCGATCGCCTTCAAGGCGAGAAATTTCCGCAAGAAACGTTTGGCCCGCACGTCGGCGCTGCCGAACTGGTACAAGCATCAAAGCGGACGCCGCACCCACGTGATATCGGCCGCCGCCCGCGTCGCGCGCTACCGCCCGGCCAGCGGGAAGTCGTCCGCCTTCTTCCATTGAGCGCGAACCTGCGGCCGCAACGTGCCCGCGGCGGTGCTGCCCACGTTAATTTTGCCGTTTCCCCATGAGCGAAGAACAGAAACCCAGCGGCGCGGAAGAAACCTTCATTTCGCACCTGATCGAGCTGCGCAACCGGATCATGCGGGCGTCGCTGGCGATCATCGTCGTCTTCGTCTGCCTGATGCCGTGGGCCGCCGACATCTACGACCTGCTTGCCCAACCAATGATGGCGGCGCTGCCGGCCGGCAGCAAGATGATCGCCACCGGCGTCATCACGCCGTTCCTGATCCCGGTCAAGGTGACGCTGCTGGTGGCCTTCATCATCGCGCTGCCGTGGGTGCTGTACCAGATGTGGGCGTTCATCGCCCCCGGGCTGTACGCGCACGAGCGGCGGCTGGTGGCGCCGCTGGTGGTGTCGTCGTCGCTGCTGTTCCTGGTCGGGATCGCCTTCTGCTACTTCCTGGTGTTCGGCGTCGTCTTCAAGTTCATCAACAACTTCGCGCCGCATTCGATCTCGGTGGCGCCGGACATCGACAGCTATTTCGGCTTCGTGATGACGATGTTCCTCGCCTTCGGCATCACTTTCGAGGTGCCGGTGATCGTCATCGTGCTGGTGCGCATGGGCTTCGTCACGGTCGAGCGCTTGAAGTCGGTGCGCCCGTACGTGATCGTCGGCGCCTTCGTCGTCGCCGCCGTGGTGACGCCGCCCGACATCATGAGCCAGATGCTGCTGGCGCTGCCGTTGTGCCTGCTGTATGAGCTGGGGCTGCTGCTGGCGCCGCTGTTCGTCAAGGTCACGCAGGCGCCGGAGGAGACCGCCTAGGCGGCTGCCTCAGGCTGCGCGCAGCCACTCCACCAGCGGCCAGGCGTCGCGAAAGCCGGCCAGGATCGCGGCTTCCACCGCGTCCGGTGCCATTCCCTCCAGCGCGATTTCGCGGCCGACCACGAACCCCTTCAGGCGGATGTAATCGGCATGCGGATCGTCGGCGGCAAAGCCCTTGGGCGGGCGCGCCAGCTGCTCCTGCCGCCGCAGATCGCCGAAGCCGGCGCGCAGCTTGCGGTTTTTCAATACTTGGTCGAAGCCGGCCGCATCCTCGACCAGATGGCGGCGGATCGCGCGCAGGCGCTCCGGCGGCGGCCGGTATTCGCCGGCGGCGACCGTCAGCACGCCTTCGTGGCTGAACTGGAAGTAGTACATCGGGCCGCCGCCCTGGCTCGGCTTCTTCAGCCCGCTGGCGGTGATGGCGGCGGAAAAGGTAGTCTTGTACGGGCGCTTGTCGCGCGCGAAGCGCAGGTCGCGGTTGATGCGGAACAGCGCCTTTTTCGGATCGCAGCCGGCCACCGCCGGATCGAAGCGGACGATGCCGGCGATCAGCCGCGTGGTCAGCTGCAGGAATTCGGCGCGCAGGATGTCGTAGCGCGGCTGGTTCATCACGAACCAGGCGCGGTTGTTGTTGTCCGCCAGTTCGGCCAGAAAACGGACCAGGTCGCGTACGTGCATGGTTCGGCCCCGTGCTCAGCGTTCCTGCCGCGCCGGCGCCGGCCGCCGGCCGATCACCACCGTCAGGGTCATTTCGCGGCCCTTGCGCAGCACCTTCATGTCGGCCCGATCGCCCGGTGTCAGCAGTGCGATCAGATTCAGCATGTCGGTGGTGTCGGCGACCGGCTTGCCGTTGATCGCCACCAGGATGTCGCCCGGCCTCATGCCGGCCTTGTCGGCCGGGCCGTTTTTCAGGATGCCGGCGATGATGGCGCCACTCTTGGTCGCCAGCCCGAAGCTTTCCGCCAGTTCCGGCGTGATGTCCTGCGGTTCGACGCCGATCCAGCCGCGTACCACTTGGCCGTTCTTGATGATCGAATCCATCACCGTCTTGACCGTCGATACCGGAATCGCGAAGCCGATCCCGAGCGAGCCGCCGCTGCGCGAATAGATCGCGGTATTGATGCCGAGCAGGTTGCCGTTGGTGTCGGTCAGCGCGCCGCCCGAGTTGCCCGGGTTGATCGCGGCATCGGTCTGGATGAAGTTCTCGAAGGTGTTGATGCCGAGGTGATTGCGGCCGAGCGCCGAGATGATGCCCATAGTCACCGTCTGGCCGACGCCGAACGGATTGCCGATTGCCAGCACGACGTCACCGACGCGCGCCTGCTCGACATGGCCGAGTGTGATCGCCGGCAGGTTCGGCAGCTTGATCTTGACTACCGCGAGGTCGGTCTCGGGGTCGGCGCCGACCACCTTGGCGGCCGCCTTGCGGCCATCGGCCAGCGCCACCTCGATTTCATCGGCTGCCTCCACCACGTGGTTGTTGGTCAGGATATAGCCTTCGGAGCTGACGATCACGCCGGAACCAAGGCTGACCTGCTTTTCTTCCTGCTCGCCGAAGCGGTCGCCGAAGAACTTACGGAAGAACGGATCGTCGAGGAAGGGATTCTGCGGCTGCCGCGCCTCCTTGCTGGTGAAAATGTTGACCACCGACGGCATCGCCTTCCTGGCCGCATCACGGTAGGAGCCGGGTGTCGGTGCGGCCAGCGGCGTTTCCTGCATCGGTACCGGCGACGGCGACACCGGCACCGCTGGCAGGCGGCCCAGCAGCGCCGGCCCCCAGTTCGGTTTCAGGGTCGCTACAATGAACCAGAGTGCCAGCAGCACGGTGATGGTTTGTGCAAACAGCAGCCAGAGACGTCGCATAAAGAAAACGGGAACGGATAGGAAACGAATGGAAGAAATGGCAGAAAAGGCGGTCGACAGGGACGAGCTTGCGCGTTATCTGGCGCAAGCCTTGGATATTACACAATATCGCGATTACTGCCCGAATGGATTGCAGGTCGAAGGCCGCGCGCGCATCGCTCGCGTGATCAGCGGTGTCACCGCCAGCCAGGCGTTGATCGAGGCGGCGATCGCGCACCAGGCAGATGCGATCCTGGTCCATCATGGCTATTTCTGGCGCGGTGAAGATGCGCGCGTGGTCGGCCAGAAGCAGCGGCGGCTGAAGCTGCTGCTGGCGCATGACATCAACCTGTATGCCTACCATCTTCCGCTCGACATGCACCCGGCCTGGGGCAATAA